>JAGGTG010000183.1 GCA_021163905.1 Candidatus Aerophobota bacterium | reverse complement strand
CCCTTAAATAAGGAAAAGTCTAATACTTTCCTGTAAAGTCAAGTTAATTGACTAAAAACAATCAATGTTCGAAGTTCTACGTTTAAACTAAACAGGCAAGAGAATCCAGATTTGTTTTTACTTTTTTTCCTTGGGGGAGGAAGCTATACCCCGCAGGGCAAGCATCCCAATCTTATATCTGGCAATAACTGTGAGCTTTGGATCGGCATTCATCTCCGATACAATACTAAATTCTGCAATAGCCTTGGCTATTTTATTCTGAGCCTCATAGGCATTTCCCAGAAGGAAATGAGCCTCGGCACTTTTTGGATTTATCTTTAAAGCTTCTTTAGCATCCTCCTCAGCCTTTTTAAATTCCCCAAGCCTTAACCAGGCCATACCTCTTTGCAAATAAAATTCATTTAGAGATTTATAGTGTTTTTTTGCATTGGCAAAATAAGGAGCTGCTTTCTCCTTCTCACCAAGAAACTCATATATAACACCCGCCATTAAATAAGCGGAACCCTGTTTTGGATCAATACTTATTGCTTTTTTGTAAGTCTCAAGAGCGGGATTAAGCTTACCGTCTTCTAAAAGTTTATTTGCCTTTTCTATACAGGCAACATAGGGCGGAGGTTTGGGAATAACGTAGGTAAAGATAACATATAAAGCTGCTATTACAGCAGCCCCTATAACAACTCTCTTAATCCACTTATTTCTGTATTGCCTTTTCTCCTCTTTTATAAGGTTATCAAGATACCACCACCACTTCTCAGGAGATATGCTCTTTTCTTTTCTGTAACGGGAAGGATCAATAGAGCTTTTCAACTTCTTCCAGACAATTTCCTTTTTATCTTTAATCAAATGATCAAGACTATCTAATTTTGATCTTTCTACAGATAAATCTATCCCCTTTTGCTCCAGTTTTTGTACAAGATCATTTATCTCATCTCTTAAGGTTAAGACTTCAACAACTTTATTCCCCTCTATAGTATCTATATCTAAAAGGTCTTTCTTGTACCTTTCTATCCA
>JAGGTG010000010.1 GCA_021163905.1 Candidatus Aerophobota bacterium | reverse complement strand
AAGGATGAAAGGCTCCTTTATGTCAAATCCTCTCTTTTCATTCAAATCAGCAGGCGGAATATACTCCCAGCCTATTGCCTGAAGGTAGTTTATTACCCTATCCTGAACATCCCCTTTTTTCAGTTATGAGCCTCATATTCCCAACCTTTTTTTTCTGCTATCTTTTTGAGTTTATCTCGCAAAGAAGGAACGTCCACAGTTACAATATCCCAGACGATACTCAAATCCACACCAAAATAGAAATGAATAATTTTATCCCTTGTTCTTGAAATCTCCCGCCATCCAACATCTGGATATTTTTTCCTTAGATTTTCTGAAATGTTTTTAGAGGCTTCCCCCAGTATCTCTATGTTTCTAACAACTGCATCAACAACAATATCGTTTTTGCAGAATTCATCATAAGTTAAATTTTCTGTGTATTTCATTATTCTCTCGCATGCAACAATCATATCCATCAAAAACTCTCTGTCTCCTCGCTTAGGCATATTCCACTCCTCTTTTTATCTCTTCCTTTACGTGTTTTATCCTTATGGATTCAATACCATCCGGAGTTAGGAGGTCAATTTCCCTACCAAAAAGCTCCTCAAGGAAGTCAACAAGCCCAGCAACATTTTTGAATGTGGCTTTGCCTCTTACAAATTCCACAACTACATCAATATCGCTTTTCTCAGTTGCTTCATCTCTTACAAAAGAGCCAAATATCCCTATTCTTTTAACCCCAAATAACCTTAATTTATCTTCATTCTCCCTTAGTTTCTTAAAAATTTCCTCTTTTCTCATATTTCCACCTCTTTTTAACAATGTCGCCTAACGTTTTACGGATAAAAGAAGTTGCCGAAGGCAATTTGGGGAAATCTTTGATTTCCCTTTTATCCGCTGTTAGGCGAGTGCGATAGCATCGAAGCGACCCGAGGGAGCAGAGAGTTGCGAGTTCATCATTTAAGTTTTATTTTATTACTTCGTGTCTCGTTCTTTTCCCACACCTTGGACATTTCACATAAGTAAATGTTGATTTGGTGGGATTGAATTTT
>JAGGTG010000140.1 GCA_021163905.1 Candidatus Aerophobota bacterium | reverse complement strand
AGAGCCTATGAAATTGCCGATACTTTTAGAAAAAAAGGGGTACCGGTAGTATTAGCCCATGTTTGCCACTTAAAGGGCAATTTTTAGGGTAATTTCGTATTGGCAATTTGTATTTTATGGCAAGAAAATCTCTATAATGCTCTACAGAAAATAGTTTTAAGATTATACGTTGATGTTCTTTGAAAAGTTGGAAAGGTAAAATCAGCTACCTTGTAGTGCCAAATTTACTTGACAATTTTTCCCATATGTGGTAGTATTTAAAAAGAATATTAAGTTAAAATTACTTCCAAATTTTGGAGTGCCAATATGTTCATAAGAGTAGCAACTACTACCACAAAAGATGGGAAAAAGTATAACTACCTGAAGATTGTAAAATCCTACCGGGACAAAAAGGGAAGATCAAGACAAAAAATTGTTGCCAACTTAGGTCAGGTAGAAAAGTTAGGTGATGAGCTTGACAGGTTAGTAGAAAAACTTAGATGTTACTGCAAGAAAAACTTCTTCCTCCCAGGGGAGATAAGGGCAGAGGCAACACCTATCTAAAGGACCCATCCTTGTTGCCCGCACCTTGTGGGACAGAATAGGGATGCCAGATATTCTTTTCCCTTTCCTAAAAAAGCATAAGGTGGACTTTAACCTGGAGGAAAAGATCTTTCTCCTTGTGGCAAACCGCTTGCATGACCCAAAACAAGAGCACGGAATGGCAAGGTGGCTGGAGATGATGTATGCCTTTTACAGAGAGATCTTACCTTCACCTACTTTGCACAAAGAGAACCTATAGGAGATATAAAACGTCATGGTTACTCAAGGGATGAGGAAAAACTTTTAAAAGAAAAGCAAATTGAAGGGACCTATATTCTTTTAACCAATGATCCAAAGATCCCGGCCTACGATGCTCTTTTCACTTACAAGAACTTATCTGAAGTTAAAGATTTTTTTAGACAGCTTAAGGATAACCTCGGGATAAGGCCAAATTACCACAGAACTGATAGGAGAATAAAAGCTCATATATTCATCTCTCATCTTGCCCTTCT
>JAGGTG010000052.1 GCA_021163905.1 Candidatus Aerophobota bacterium | reverse complement strand
AGGACCTCGGACATAGGACGCATCAACACATCAAAACGTTGGACGTAGGACCTCGGACATAGGACGCATCAACACATCAAAACGTTGGACGTAGGACCTCGAATATGGAACGCATCTACGCATCAGCGTATCTGCAGGGCAATTGCCTTTTGAATATGTTTTTCATTAATTATTTCCCTTTCTTTCAGTATCTGCCCTAACATCTTTCTTTTCTCCTTTTTCTGTAGCTCAAGAGCTTCCCGAAGCTGTTCCGGGGTAATTAATCTCATATCCTGAAGAATCTCTCCTATTTTCTTTCCCTGTTCAAAGTACTGCTCCAAGATAGACAGGATAACCGCACTTTTACTTTTTCTTTCCCTTACACATATCTCATCTATCTTTTTTAAAAGCCATTCATCTTCCTTTCGGTAGTAAATGGTTAGTATCATACATTTTCTCCTCTTTGTATTATGGGGTGGTAATGGTGTACTCAAGGATAATCTTGTAGTTTCCCGGATGGTAATTACGATTGTATCCTTCTACTCGATAGTCAATATTTACTGTCTTTTTTCCATTTTTCCCCCAGGCAATCTTTTGTGGTATCTGCTGAACAGGCATAAACTGTGTTTGATGGGAGCGAATGAGAAAATCAGATAGGGGTTTTATGTACCTGCCATCCCAGCTTGACCCCAGATTTTTACTTAAGGCCCTTACCTTAACCACCCAATTTACATTGCTTACAACTGTAAGTGAAAGAGCATTATCTTCCTGGATATAACCTCTTTGCAGATCCTGAGAGGTTGGTTGAGGAATATGGTAAGTTGTGATGACTTTTTCTCCATCTGTATTTTTCCCATTTACCATGAGAATTTGAAAGGGAACTATCTTTATGTTTATTCGCACAGTTTTATCCACACTTAATGCTACACCCGCTTTAGCAACTCCCAGAAGTATGAGGGCTGCCATGATAAAGATTAATGTTTTTTTCATTTTAGTCCTTCGGTAGCTCAGCCACCCTTTCGGGTCTGGAGCTTTGCGTCCCATCCTTTCGGATGGTTTGCCTTTATCGGGACCGAATTTACAC
>JAGGTG010000001.1 GCA_021163905.1 Candidatus Aerophobota bacterium | reverse complement strand
GTATATCAGATTAAGATATAAACAGAATATCTTCATAAGATTCTCCCTAAAATAAAAAAGGAGGGCTTAAGCCCTCCTTTTATTTATATAATCAACAGGAGGAAAGTATTTTTTCATCCAAATCTTTTCTGCCTTAAAATGCATAGGAGAAGCTTAAGATATACAAGTCTCCTTTATCCTTTCTGGAGGAAGTAGCATCTGTTTGCCACTTGGTCTTAAAATGGTTATACTCTGCAGATATTGTAGTTACTTTACTCAAGGCATAACTTGCACCAATATAGTATTCTGAATTCTTCTTTACAATATCATCGCCGGAAATTCCGCCCTCTGTGTAGAGATTGTCTATATCTTTGAACTTTGCCTCTGAATAACCACCCCAAATAGATGCCTGTTCAATAGGGGTAAGATTTGCCTCCATGTTCCAGCCATAACCTTTAACCTCTTCCACATCGCCATTTGTCTTAACATAATAGGAAGGGGGTGGTGAATCCAGACCGGAGAAACCGGTTGCCCCTTTCATATAGTTGTAGTTTGCAGAGAGTGTCAACCAGGAAATAGGAATAGATACACCACAGGTGGCTACCTGAGGAGATTTCTTCTTTTCCTTGCCATTTGCATCTAATTTTATCTGCTCCCAGGAATATCCACCGTAGACATTTATGGGTTCGCCGAAGAAGGTCTTGATGGAAGCGGTGAGTTTTCCTGCCACCCCTGGCATTGTGGTTCGGTTAACACCTACGGGTCTAGAGGAAGTATAATCATCATGCCCTACAACTTCGTCATCCTTTACATCCGCTATTGCAATTTCCGGTGTCAATGTAACTGTGCCCAAGTCAAATTCACCTCCCAGGCGCACCTGTGGGATAAGATCGGGGGTGGAATTGATACCTGCTATTCCTGAATCGTTGATAGAGGAGTGCTCCTGAACTAAAAGATAGTCTGTTTTCCCTACTAAAACAAAGTAATTTTCAAAATCATGCCGCAGGTATGCCTGCTTGAGATTTAAGAGGTCATTGTCTCCTTCATCAAAGGCTGCTTCTATGCATCCTGAAACACCGATATCC
>JAGGTG010000193.1 GCA_021163905.1 Candidatus Aerophobota bacterium | reverse complement strand
CCAAAAGATCCCCGAAGAGCAAGAGCATCCGAAGTCACTACAAATAAAAAAACACGGAATTGCCCCCTTTTTTTATTAAAAATATGTTTATAATTAAATACAAATGATAAATAATAGGGGGTAAGATGAAGGAAAAAGTTAACAGATCAGCATCATCTCAGCAAATGCAGCAGGAAAAAATACGGGAAAATATGAAAAAAATTACCTATAAACTTATGGTTATAAGTGGGAAAGGGGGTGTAGGTAAAAGTACAATAGCAGTTAACCTTGCCTTTAACCTGGTACTTCAGGATAAAAAAGTGGGCCTTCTGGATGTAGATATTCATGGACCCAGTATAGCTAAAATGGTTGGAATTGAGGGGAAAAGAATGGGAGTTTTACCTGACGAAACTATAGAGCCTATTTTTGTCCCCCCGGGTCTTAGAGTCGTTACCATTGCCTCTCTTCTTGAGAATAGTGATACCCCTGTTATATGGAGAGGCCCTTTGAAAATGAAGTTAATCAGCCAGTTTCTGGGGGACGTTGACTGGAGTGAGCTGGATTATTTAATTATTGATTCGCCTCCTGGAACAGGAGATGAACCTTTAAGTGTTGCCCAGCTTATTCCCAATTTAACAGGTGCTATAGTTGTTACAACACCACAGGAAGTTGCTCTTCTTGACTCTCGTAAGGCGGTGAACTTTGCTAAAAACCTTAATTTACCGGTAATTGGTATTATCGAGAATATGAGTGGGCTTGTCTGCCCTTACTGCGGCAAAGAGATAAAACTATTTAAAAGTGGCGGAGGTGAGAAAGCCGCCAGAGAACTTGGTGTCCCTTTTCTGGGAAGAATACCTATTGATCCTGCTATAGTGGAATCCACTGATAGCGGGAAACCTTTTGTTATAGCCAGTAAAAAGGGGTCTAATTGGGAACCCATGAAAAGAGTGGTTTCTAATATTCTTAAACAGATTAACAGGTACTCCTGAGGTAGAAATATAAAAATAGATCTTTTTTGATAACGCTGTAATTAAAAGGGGTGAGGTTACATCACTTTATGAAAATATGCTCATAAATGTATATTCTCCCGAAACTGGAGAAAAGTGTACTGAAATTGGGACACTTTTTCCACAATATTC
>JAGGTG010000098.1 GCA_021163905.1 Candidatus Aerophobota bacterium | reverse complement strand
AGTAAACGATTCACTATTTACTCAAAACTTTTTCTGAGCCTATTGTATTTTACCTAAATTTTCCATAAATTGTCAACTAAATTTGACTTTAAAATTAAGGAGGAAAGATCCGGCAGGATATAAGGTAAAAGGCGGTTGTAGTATGATTTTTACCAGCTTTCTATTTTCCTATCATAAAGTAAGTAGCAAATTCTCGAGGATTGACTACCTTGATTTTATGAAATCTCTCAAAAGGAAAGTGCTTTTTATTTCCTGTGACAATAAAATCTACCCCGGCCTCTAAGGCACACTCTAAAACTCGATTATCTGCCAGATCATTCTTAATTCTGGTAAGCCTCATAGCAGGTTTAACCCTAATAGCTTTTTCTTTGATGAGTTTTATTAAATCTTCAATTTCTTTCTCGCCTAATTTAAACTTTGGCCTTTTAAGAACCCCTTCGTACTCCTGAAGAAGCTGATCAGATACAAAAAGTTTCACTTTACCTTTTAAAGCTAAAGATAAAAGTGAGGCCGGGAGTCTATCTTTATGAAGGGCTGCTGAGACTATTATGTTAGTATCGTAGACTGCTTTTAACATAAAATTATCGGCCTGATCTAAAGGCTTTAATTTCCTGGTCTATCTCCTCTAAGGTTAATTTACTCGTTCCAGCTTTTTCTGCCTGTTTTTGGAGCTTAACTAATGCCTCAGGCTGTTTAACAACGTTTTTTAAGTAATCCTCCACTCCCATGATTATCGCTTTTGCTTCTCCTCTTTTGCTTATCAAAAACCGATCCTTATTTTTGGACACCCTTTCAAGAATCTGGCCTAATTGTGTTCTGGCTATTAAAGCTGAAATTGATTTAGTCACATTAAAATCCTCTTTTAGTTTCACTTTTCCCTCCTTCAAAATAATTAATTAATTAATTTTAACATAGTAGATGAGGGTATTTTGTCAAGCTTATATGTTCCAGTTTCGGGAAAAATTTCAGGGCTGCCCTGAAAAACGTCTGTTGAGTCTTTCTCGTCTATTTCGTCTATTTGGTCTGTTTCGTCCATTTCGTCCATCTGGTGTGTTTGGTCTAAAGGGCTCCTGGGTATCCCTAAGGAAGCCTCTTTTTGGCGAGCAGAAAAGTTTGCCCT
>JAGGTG010000150.1 GCA_021163905.1 Candidatus Aerophobota bacterium | reverse complement strand
AGTATTAGTGATGAAAGAGTAGAGTTTCAACATAAGGTCATTGAAATCACCTCCAACAAGTTTGTATAGATTGTGAACAATGCAAAAGCCTCGAACATACAACGGTATGTTCCTGTATTTCTTAAAACCACGCTTTACCTTAACGAACATCTTAAACAACGAGAATCGACTTTCGACAGGATTGTTTCCACCTAAGCCAACTTGTAGATGTTCTATATCTTTGAAAAACATATCCACACATGCACTGTAAGATGGCATATGGTCTGTGACAAGAATATCAGGTGATGACTTCAATTTCGAAAGCAGTATTTTCACATTTGATACATCCCTGTATCTTGAAACATGCCATGCGAGTATGAGATGGGATTCAGAATCAACAACGAACCAGACATAATATCTACGAGCTTTGAAAAGGATGATGGTTTCATCTGCATGGACTTTGAAAAGGTTGATAGGGATCAAAGGATTCAGGGAAGAGGAAAGACGGATGATCCAATGATAGATGGTGACATGAGATACTGGGATAGATAGGGCATTGGCGATGGCACGGAAAGAGAGGTTATACTTGAAGTATAGGATGAAGGCTTGGATAACGATGAGTATGGGGAAGCGGAAGAATTTGAATGGATGAATGGAAAATGGGACGGGTTGAGGTAGAAATAGAGGGACTCTACGTGAGGTATGGCAATGTCTACATCTGAAGACGACAAAGGAGCGACGAATTTTTCTGATTTCCATGGTCTTTGAACAAATGGGGCATTTAGGGTAAGGGAAGGAGAAGAGTTTGTGGTGTTTGGTGTGAGAGATTTTGAAAGAGTATCGACAACGTTTGCAAATGAACTGTTGATTGCCATATTTGTCGTGACCATTTTTGTAGACTGGGGAACCACATTTAGGGCATATTGGTCTTTGCATGATGGAACACCTCCTCTGCTGAGAAATGGTGGAGGGGGTGGGTTTTCCTTTTAAGAATGATACAGAGGTTTGATAGATTTTCAATACTTTTGGTTAACAGAACCAATGTGTTAAAGGGGGGCAATCCTATGAAAGAGCATCCGTTGATAAGAGAGGCTGGCGAGAGAATGAAAAAAAGTGTGAGCAAGATCGAAGAGGAGTTGAGACATT
>JAGGTG010000157.1 GCA_021163905.1 Candidatus Aerophobota bacterium | reverse complement strand
TTGATAGTATGCTGCATACTCTCAGGATTTGTTAAGTTCATTTCATTAACCTCCTGCTAACTTAGCTCATAGTAGTGAGATGGGGTAAATAATAACAACTAACTTCATCCATGCTTTTTCCCTGGAGTTAGGATCCAGTTATAGGGCAGAATTTCCATAAGCCATCTCCTCTCATCTGGGATAGGATTTAATTTTTTTGCCTTAACTTCCTCTATCATAGGCCTATGATCCTGGTTGTGGTTAATAACTTCCCATCTACCTACAAGTAATCAAGAACTACTAATCTCCCCTATCTTTTTTCTTGCTTTTAATCTCCCTTATTATTTCCTCAATAGTGAGATCTTTCAGCAGCTCCTTCCTACTTCTGGTGTAATCTCCTTCTCCTGATTCATAAAGGAGGATAAATTTTGTTGCTCCAGCATGACCTAATTCTTTTACAAGAGCCTCCCATCCTTTAATTTTTATTTCTGGCAGGGTGGTTCCCATATTATCTCACCTCCAGCGCGATAAATTCTAATAAACTCACAAGCTTAACTTTTATGAGATTCTTATGTTTTTTGTAAACCTTTATTATATCATCACAGGTAATAAAATAATCCACACCACATTTTTCTGCTAAAGCTATGTGCAGGGCATCTACAGCAGAAAAACCTAAACCTGTTAGATATTCTGCTCTTTTTAAATCTTCATATTCAACTTCTGCAAAATTTTTAGCTAAACGAAAATAAGAAGTAATGCGAAGTCTTTTCAACTCATCTGGATTTCTATTATTTTCATATACTAACATCTCAGAAGCAACAAGTTCATATTCCTCTTTTTCTACTTTTTCTAAAATATAGATGAAAGCATTTGTCTCTAATGCTATTCTTTCCTGACGTTGATCATCAAAAGGTCTATTATAAACACATAAATCAAGATATAATCTCATCATTTTTATCTACCAATAACCAGGAACCAGCAACCAAAAACTCATACTTCAATCTCTGAGCTATCTCCTATGATGAATCTTTGACCTTTTGGAAGATCGGTGCGCTCTTTTATTTTAACATCTTTTCCTATAAGACTGTCCACTATTTTCTTCTTGCAAAAGATCTCTGTCCCATCCATTATGATGGATGATTCTATCT
>JAGGTG010000081.1 GCA_021163905.1 Candidatus Aerophobota bacterium | reverse complement strand
GAATAAATTTACCCCTATCTCAGAAACTTTTACAAAGATGAATGAAGAGAACACAAGGATAGAACCAATTGAAAGATCAAACTCTCCACAGATCATCAGCATACCAACACCAAGGGCAATTATACCGAACTCTGGTGCCAGAGCCAGAAAGACTTCTATGTTTCCTGCACTGGTAAAGGCAAAATTAGGGGAAAATAAAGCAAATAATAATATTAAACCACAAAGAGCCAGAAAAACATTCATGGATCTATAGAGAAAAATCTTTTTTAACATCAACCACCCTCTACCCTTTTTACTTATCTATCTTTAGCCTTAGAAATTAATTTTCCCCACCAGGACTTCTACCTGAGACTATCAGTTCAGTTAACTCATCTATTGACATTTCTCCTTTTTTTACATCTGCTGTTTTTTCTCCCCGGGTCAAAACAACAAATCTATCTGCCACAGGAAAAACATGATGGAGATTATGAGTTATAAAAATAACTGAAATTCCCTCTTCTTTTAATCGTTTGATGAAAACCAATACTTCCTGACTCTCCTTAACTGACAGGGCAATAGTAGGCTCATCCAATACAACCAACTTTGCTTTAAAATGAAGAGCCCTTGCTATTGCTACCCCCTGTCTCTGTCCCCCTGACAAAACCGCTATAGGCAGATCCGGTGAACTTAAACGAAGCCCAAGACTCTCCAGTGATCTCATACTTTCCTCATTCATCTTTTTCCTGTTTATAAATCCAAATGATAAGCTTGGTTCCCTTCCCATAAATATGTTTCTTGATATACTCATATGAGGAGCAAGAGCCTGTTCCTGATATACAGTTTCTATACCAAGTTTTCTTGCATAAGCTGGAGAGGTAATATTTACCTTTTTCCCTTCAAAGTATATTTCTCCCTCATCTGGTATATGAACTCCAGACAGAACCTTTATCAATGTCGATTTTCCTGCTCCATTATCACCCACCAGGCCTACAATTTCAGAGTATCCTACCTGAAAATCAACTCCCTTTAGAGCATGAACTTTTCCAAACCACTTGTGAATATTCACCATTTTAACAAGACTTTTCTCAACGGTAGAAGATTTAGAACTAATATCTTTAACATTTTCACCAGTCTCATAATTAGGTTCCATACTTAGCTCCTTTATCTAACTTAAAAATTTATATGTCTATCAC
>JAGGTG010000215.1 GCA_021163905.1 Candidatus Aerophobota bacterium | reverse complement strand
ATAAAAGTAGAACTTAGCCGCAACGTTGGAAAACACCGAGGGAAAGGGCAGCCCTGAAATTTTCCCGAAACTGGAATGAAACTCTGGAGTTGGGACAGTAAAACTATGACAAAACAAAAATCTCATCCACAGGTAGTTGGTTTAGGAAACAGTGCCATAGATTACCTGGCATTAGTTCCCCATTTTCCTGAACGGGATAAGAAGATGAGAATGCTTGATTTTAAAGTGCAGGGAGGTGGACCAGTTGCAACTGCACTTGTAACTCTGGCTCGTTTTGGTATTTCTACAGGTTATGTAGGCAAAGTTGGTGGAGACAATTTTGGAAAGTTTATTCTGCATTCTCTTGAAAAAGAAGGAGTGGATATAAGCAGGGTAGTTGTAGATGAAAGATCCTCTTCTTTATTTGCCTTTGTTATAATTGAAAAGAAAACCGGGAGAAGGACTATTCTCTGGACAAAGGGAGATTCTTCTCCTTTGAGAACTCAGGAACTTGATGAGGATTATCTTCTTTCTGCAAAGGTCTTGCATTTTGATGGATACGAAGTGGAAAGTTCTATCTGGATAGCTAAAAAAGCAAAAATTAGAAAAGTTAAACTCACTCTTGATCTTGACACCATTGTTCCTGATATCGATGAGTTGGTAAGTCTTTGCGATGTTGTTATTCCCTCCTGGCCAATGGCTTCAAAGCTTACAGGAGAGGATAAGCCTGAAGAAGCTGTTAAGAAAATTCGTTCAATGGGACCCGGTATAGTTGCAATTACCCTGGGAGAAAAGGGGTGTATTTGTAGCTCAGATAAGGAAACCTTCTTTCAACCAGGTATAAAGGTAAAAGCAGTGGATACAACAGGTGCAGGAGATGTATTTCATGGTGCTTTTATCTTTGGGCTTTTGCAGGGATGGGATTTAAGAAAGATAGCAAAGTTTTCCAACATTGTAGCTGCTCTTAATTGTACAAAACTGGGAGGAAGGGAAGGAATTCCTGATCTAAATAAAGCTCTTGATCTTTTGCAGAAAATGGAATAAACCCTGATTCGATAAACTACTGGAACTTGCTCTCTTGGGTAGGAGGGTTTTAGCCTCCCGGTAGTGGCTCATCCTTTTCGTCCATTTCGTCTGTTTCGTCCATTTCGTCTGTTTCGTCTATTTGGTGTGTTTGGTTTATTTGGTTTGTTTGGTTAATAG
>JAGGTG010000134.1 GCA_021163905.1 Candidatus Aerophobota bacterium | reverse complement strand
TGCTGTAAAAAGGCCCTATATCCCATCATAAGCTATTTTCCTCCATCTCAAGATATCTCCTCCCCGTCAGCCATTCCTCGTTTATGTCTATCAGTATCGCAACCGCAAGCCTTATCAATGACCTCTCATTTGGAAATGCTCCCACTACCCTGCTTCGCCTTTTCAGCTCCTTGTTCACCCTCTCCAATATGTTCGTCGCCTTTATCCTTCTCCAATGCCTTTCAGGAAATGATTGGTAGTTGTAAAGATCATATATGTACCTTTCACACGTGGATGCCACCCTTTTTAAACCCTCTCCCTCCAGTTCTTGTATGAGCCTTCGCATATCTTCCACACTTTTCAACGCCTCTTTCAATCTCTGGGATATCTCCTTCCACCTCTTCTTTGGTACTTTCCTTAGCACATCCCTTACAAAATGCACATGACACATCTGCCAACTTGCTCCTATAAATGCCTTCTCAACCGCTGATCTTATCCCCTTGTGTCATCCGATACTACTAACTCTACCCCTCCAAGTCCTCGTTTCTTTAATTCTTCAAATAGCTCTAACCAAAAATCTTCCCCTTCACTTTCTGCAAGTTTTAATCCAAGTATCTCTCTGTATCCATCCTCTCTTATCCCTGCCACTGTCAAAAGTGCTTTTGTTTTGTATCTACCTGCCATTTCATCTCTTACTTTGTAATAACTCGCATCGACAAAAAGATATGGAATCTTCTTCTCAATAGGCCTGTTCAAAAACTCCTCAACTTTCTCATCCAGTTCTTTCGCTATCTTCGAAACTGTTTGTGGAGATATTTCCTCACCACTGAGTGTATCTATTATCTCCTTTATCCTCCTTGTTGAAACTCCCTGTATGTAAGACTCCACAACAGCGTTTTGCAAAGCTTTTTCTACACGTGAATATCTTTCAAATACCTGTGTTTGGAACGGGAACTCTCTCAGTTGTGGTTTCAAAAGTTCCAGAGTTCCATATCTTGTTTTAAGCGTTCTCTTTCTGTATCCGTTTCTATGCGCTTTTCTTGAAGGAGTTCTTTCGTAATGCGTTGCACCAGCTTGAAGTTGTGCTTCGTATTCCATGATTGTGTTTAGGAACCATGTCAGAATTTGTCTTATTCCCTCTTCATTATCCTGGAGAAATTGGAGTATAATCTCTCCAGGAAGATGAAGTTGTTTCTTCATGGTCCTGTATCCCTCCTT
>JAGGTG010000077.1 GCA_021163905.1 Candidatus Aerophobota bacterium | reverse complement strand
TTCTTTAAAGGGCTCCTGGGTATCCCTAAGGAAACCCTCTTTTTGGCGAGCAGATGAGCTTGCCCTTCACCAGAGTATAGCACAGCCAAAAAGCGGGAGGCCGAGCTGCAGTAAAGTTAGAGGTGATACCAAACTATAGCGAGGCCGGTTTCCGTGGGATACCCAGGGAGCCCCTTAGGGGGAGCAGCGCAAGCGTTGAGGGGGAAATGCGAAGCATTGCCCCCTCAACTTCCTTGACAATATATCTTTATTTGTTAAACTTTAGTCCGTAGGAGTTTGGAGATTGAGATTTTTGAGCATAGGTAAGGGTGCTGTTGATTTATTCTTCCCGGCAGATTGTCTTTTATGCGGCAGTCCCCTGGAACCTTTAAACAGAAGTTTTATCTGTTCTACCTGTTGGCAAAGTGTCGAGTGGTTACCCATATCGTGTTGTGTTAAGTGCGGCAGTCCCCTTCCGTTTGAAACCACCCGGGAATTAATTTCTCCCCGCTTATGTTTAAACTGCCAGAAAAAGCCCCCTTCTTTTAACAGATTATTCACTCCTACAGTTTATAAAGGAACAATGGCAAAGATAATCAAGCTATTCAAGTATAATCACAAAAGAGGGATAATAAGGGGTCTCAGCTTAATAATCAATGATTACCTTGATCGTTTTAATTTTGCCCTTTTAGGTTTAGATGCAGTAGTGCCGGTTCCTTTGCATCCTGTACGCTTTAGAGAAAGAGGGTTTAATCAGGCACAGGATATTGCATTTGTTATAGGGAAACACTTAAATGTTGAGGTCTGGAAAAATTACCTTGTAAGAGTTAAATATACAAGAGCACAAACCCGGTTAAAAAAAGAGGAAAGACAGAGAAACATCAAAGATGCCTTTTTAGTTAAAGAAAAGGGGAAAGGAAAGGGAAAAACTATTTTACTGGTGGATGATGTATATACTACCGGTGCTACTTTAAATGAGGCCTCAAAGAAGATCAGACAGGATGGAGCTGAAGTTTTTGCCTTTACTCTGGCAAGAACTCCAGAAGTTTGAAAGAGTTTTTTACTGAAGAAAAGTTTCTAAGATGGGGCACTTCTCATAAAGCTTTTAGGGCTCCTGGGTATCCCTAAGGAAGCCTCTTTTTGGCGAGAAGATGAGTTTGCCCTTCACTAAAGTATAGCACAGCCAAAAAGCGGAGGCCGAGCTGCAGTAAAGTTAGAGGTGAT
>JAGGTG010000184.1 GCA_021163905.1 Candidatus Aerophobota bacterium | reverse complement strand
ATCAGTGAAAATGGCAAGAGATACAATGCAGGAATATATGGAGGAGTCCAAATTTCTATTAACTCCTCTGTAGGCGGGATAAACCATCCTCCTTCTTCCCCTCCCGGAATAGAAGATGCTATCTTTGCAAATATCTCTACTCCAGCAACAATCCATAT
Source organism: Candidatus Aerophobota bacterium (assembly GCA_021163905.1). Classification (GTDB taxonomy): domain Bacteria; phylum Aerophobota; class Aerophobia; order Aerophobales; family B3-G15; genus JAGGTG01. Next base: position 1,076 of record JAGGTG010000184.1, on the reverse strand, counting down.
CATTATGCTTGCCATCACAGACTTTGCTAATTGATGGATTTCCGTAAATTTCTTGATACTACTTAGATAAAACAGCCCTGCAAAGAAGAGGATAATTCCTCGCCATATTACAAATGTGCCTGATAAATCCAGCCATCTACCAGTATATCCACCTATCCCTGTTGCTATAAATTCTGCTATCCCAAAAGCTAACACCACTATACCAAAAATTCCAAAATAGATAGATCCAAATTTGCTCTTCATTTATACCCTCCAAATAGTATTCCTATTAGATGAAGTACTCCTCCATAAATGAATACCATTGCCATAAGAAAACCTATAGTTCCAAGGAATCCCTTCCAATTTTCCTCTTTTAACATCACTGCAAAGGTCGCCAGACAGGGAAAATAGATACTAAGCAGGACTACAGATGTAAATAGTTGATATCGGCTCATTTCAATACCGCCAAGCATTCCCACTGCCAGGTCTTTTCTCAAAAATCCTGCTATTAAAGGTGCTACTGTTGCACTGGGAACACCCCACCATCTTGTTAAAAATGGACCCAATGCCCAGGCTAATCCATCCATAGCTCCGGTTAGATACATAATGCCAACGATAAAACATCCTATTATAACAAAGGGAACTGCAACAAGAAGGAATCGAGATGTCCTTAACCAAACCTTCCTTCTTATGTTTCTCCAGGTTGGCATTTGGTATGGTGGCACATCTATTAAAATTTCTGGTGATTTTCCAGGAATAATCTTAGAGAGAAGATAACCAAATCCAAGATACCCTATGGCTAAGGATAAGAAAACCCAACCTATCATATCCGGAATTAACTCTTGCATAATCCCAATTTGAGCTCCGCAGGGGACAAATACTCCTAAGAGGGTAAGCATCAGGAATCTCTGTTTTTTTGTTTCCAATATTCTCGTAGCTGATACCCCTGGAATATTGCATCCCAGACCAAGAAATGTAGGAACAATGGCATAGCCATGCAGTCCAATCTTGTGCAACAGCGTATCCACAAGAACTGCCAGTCTGGGCAAGTATCCCACATCCTCCAACAATGCAAATATCAGGTAAAACGCCAGCAC
>JAGGTG010000267.1 GCA_021163905.1 Candidatus Aerophobota bacterium | reverse complement strand
AAAAGAAGTAAGGAAATGGCGTGATTTGAGATGATAGTTTTAGATGCTTCAGTTTTCTTATCTGATGAATAGCTACAGAAGGCAGTGAAAAGCGTTGAAATTGTTTCTGGCAGATAACATTTTATACTATTAAAGTAAACAATACAGTATGCCTACTACTGTATATAGTATAAGGATACCACAAGAGTTACGTAAGATGATGGAGGAGATGAAGGAAATAAACTGGCAGGAGGAGATAAGGAGGGCAGTGGAGGAGTTAGTGAGGAATAAAAATAGAGAGAAACTACTGGCTGAGGCAAAGGAGATAAGGAAAGAAATGAAGATTAGTGTGAGTTCAGCGGAATTAATAAGAGAGGATAGGGATGCGAGATAGTGTAATTCTTGATTCGAGTGTAATAGCGGCGATATTTTTTAAAGAAGAAGCTTCTGAGAGGGCAGAAGAGGCGTTGAGGGATTATAAATTGATAACTGTTAGTATTGCGATTGAAGAAGTAGCAAATGTTGCATGGAAGAGAGTGGTGTTTTTTGATGAGCAAAAAGAAATTGCATTAAAAGCATTGAATAAGAGTATAGATTTTATTATGGGGGTATGTGAGGTTATTGTTTCGCAGAAGTTGCTGAAAGATGCTTTTGAAATTGCAATAGAAGATGGGATCACAATATATGATGCTCTCTTTATAGCAGCTTCAGAGAAGGAGAAGGTGCCCCTTCTAACTCTGGATAGGAAGTTATATGAGAGGGTAAAACAGAAGAGGAATGTGAAGTTAATTTAAGGGGGGATAAACGTGAGAAACATCCTTTACATTGCACCTGATGTTCCGGTGCCGCATACGGGCGAATTTTTGGGAGGGGCGACGCATGTATTGAAGGTAGCGGAGAGCGGAAAAAGGCTGCGATGTATTTATTGTTTCAAGGAGGATGCGAGGTCAGCGAAAATGTGAGAAATATTCAGAAGCAGACGATATTGAGGATGAGGCACACTTGTATGAGCGTGGAGAAAGGCATACGAAGGATGGGAGGTTTTATTTCACAATCAATCCCCTATATGAAAGGTGATGGCTGGAATGAATGTTGAGGGGATGGATAGGATAAGAGAAGGGGGATTGATGATTGTGGAGGCGAGGCTCAGGGACAGAAGCAGGATAGAAAAGGCGATCTCAACCCAAGACAGATTAAGAGAGAAGTCAAGAAAGTGGAACGGTGCAAAAGAGGTAAGGAAATGGCGTGCAAGGTCTGGGGCAATAGAAAAGATGATTATAAGTTGAT
>JAGGTG010000271.1 GCA_021163905.1 Candidatus Aerophobota bacterium | reverse complement strand
CAAAGGACTGCCTATAGTATAATACTTATACCTTGGCCAATAAATACCCATTTGCCATGGAGCATCCTGAAATTGAGACACTTTTTAGAAGGCCCTTAAAAAATAACGTATTTCAGTTACTTTTTAGGTGACTTAACGTGAAATTTTGACAAAGTAAATCATTAATTTAAAATAGAGAATCAGGTAAGGTATAATTGGTTGGCTGGTAGGGTGTTCTTCCTTAAATTGAGCTATATTAATTTTATAAAGAAGCAGTTAAAATGGCCAAAATATACGATGATATTACCCAGACTATTGGCAGAACTCCTATGGTGAAACTCAGCAGAATATCAAAAGATTTGGATGCTGAGATCATAGCCAAGGTTGAGTCTTTTAATCCCTGTGGCAGTATAAAGGATAGAATAGGATTAGCTATGTTGGAAGCTGCAGAAAAAGAAGGTCTTATCCACCCCGGTGATTCAATAATAGTGGAGCCTACCAGTGGGAACACTGGTATTGCTCTTGCCTTTGTATGTGCAGTAAAAGGTTATAAGCTTATCCTGGTTATGCCTGAGGATATGAATGAGGGAAGAAAAGCTGTGTTTGAGGCTTTTGGAGCAGATTTAATTTTGACTCCAATGAAAGAGGGTATGAGAGGGGCAATCAGAAAAGCTGAAGAAATAGCCATGCAAAACCCTAAAGTATTCGTTCCGCAACAGTTCAGAAATCCAGCTAATCCTGCAATCCATAGAAGAACCACAGGTAAGGAGATATGGGATGATACAGAGGGAAAAGTGGACGTTGTGGTTGCTGGAGTAGGTACTGGTGGAACTATTACTGGAATTGCTCAGTATATTAAAGCAAAAAAATCTTCGGTAAGGATTGTAGCAGTAGAGCCTGCCGAATCTCCAGTTCTTTCTGGAGGGTCCCCTGGTCCCCATAAAATTCAGGGAATAGGAGCAGGATTTATTCCCCAGGTACTTGATTTGAAATTAATTGATGAGATAATCCAGGTGAGTTACTCAGAATCTGTGAAGATGGCTCAAAAGCTGGCCAGAATTGAGGGAATTCTGGCGGGTATATCCAGTGGAGCAGCACTTTACGCTGCTCTGAAAATAGCCAGTAAATCAGAGTATAAGAAAAAGACAATTGTGGTCATCTTGCCTGATACAGGGGAAAGGTACATCTGTGCAAAAGTTTTTAGATCTTTGAAAAAGTAAGCTTGACTCTATAGGAAAGTATTAGATTTTTCCTTATTTAAGGGGGAGCAGCGCAAGCGTTGAGGGGGAAATGCGAAGCAT
>JAGGTG010000103.1 GCA_021163905.1 Candidatus Aerophobota bacterium | reverse complement strand
TACACTAAACTAAATCTTATCAAAAAAATTATAAGCATTAAGTGTTTATATATTTGTAGCAGTTATTAAATAGGAGAATAGAGATGATTTAATTACTTTTTCAATGTTATAAAATACATTTATACCTATCTTTTTTAAACTCTCAGCATACCTTTCTTTGAGGGTAGTTTTGCAGACAAAGAATGTAACCCTATGATTTTTACTTAAATTTCTTGCTATTTGATATAATCTTTTACCTTGTGAATGTAAATCATATAAGGGTAATTCCTCAGAAAATATCAGTATATTCTTCTTTTTTGAAAATGCACTTTTACTTTTGATGCCTACTTTTCTTTCTTTAAAAACATCTGCTAAACATATAATATTTTCTTTAAGAATTTCATTCGAAAGACCCCAATTTCTTTGATTAAAGATTATAGGACGCTTGTCTTTGTGCATTCTCATTGCCCACTTTTCAATTTCAGACAGGGTTATAAAAGGAAGACCTTGGGACTTAAGTTTCATGGTTAATCTTCTTTCCCCCTCTGGCCTAAATCCAGATGCATGCTCAATATGATAAATTCGCATGGGGTCAGAAAGTATTTTTTGTCTTACTCCGCCATAATGAGCTAAAAGTAGAAACAAGGTATCAAGGTGGAAGGAATACATGTCAAATTCTGGATAGCCACGGAGAGCAAACCAGTGCTCTTTATGCATAAGCGTAAAGTCTCCACAACTATTAAAATGCAATCCAGCAAAGGACATGAAAGGTGGAAGGCAACTTGGTAAATAATCCCCAGTTAATAGATTCCGTGTTCCATCTAAGCTGTTTATACGAATGACATTTTTACAGCAGTATTCAAGTTGCTTGTCAATCGAAGTATTTAAAGGCACATCCTCAGGTACATCATACCTATCAACTCTATACACATATCCCTTTTCTAAAGCTCCTGAGGCCAAAAATCTCATAAGTTCATGTGAGAATAATATATCAATATTGGTGGCAAGTATAAACTCACCCCTTGCACGTCTAATTCCAACATTTTTGGCAATCATCTGGTAAAGTGGCAAGTTATCAGAATGTTTATATTGCTGATGGATTTCTGGAGGAACTTCAATGATGCGCACCGTGCAAAAATCATGTCTCTCTGGCCATGATAACGCTTCAGCCAACCTTGGCTTATCAGATGGCGGATTCCACTCCACCAAAATCAGTTCTGTTCTAAGCCCATGCCTTTCTGATTGTACTAAAATGCCGTTCACGAAAATCTGCATACGGTGCAGAAGGTTTCCGCCGTGATTATCATTGCGTGCTGTGACAACAATGCTTAA
>JAGGTG010000058.1 GCA_021163905.1 Candidatus Aerophobota bacterium | reverse complement strand
TGGCTTGATTTTACAGGAAAGTATTAGACTTTTCCTTATTTAAGGGGGAGCAGCGCAAGCGTTGAGGGGGAAATGCGAAGCATTGCCCCCTCAATTAGCTTGACGGTAAATATTTATTTAATAATATGATAAGTATTAAACTACAAGGTAAAAAATATGGATTTAGAGGAAAAATGGGAAAGAGCAATTAGAGAAACAAGGATAATAAAATATCGTTTACGTAATCTTCTTGCTTTTGATTCCACCGAACTTCCCTATATAGCTCTTGCTTCCTCATCTGTTAACCTGGGAGACACGGTGGTAAGAAAAGGAAAGGTTATTGTACACAGACCTTTAATTGTACTTCCATACGGTCCTCTTGCTCAATTTGAAGGATTTGATTTTGAGGAAGATTTTAGTTTAACTGGAGATGACATACGTAGATTTTTGTTAATGAGAGGGATTTCTTTCCCCACCTTAAAATACCGAAATGAAACCTATACTGTTGATATATTTGAAGGAGACATTGAGAAAGCTATAGCTTATTTTTCTGATCAACTGGAAAGGAGAGAAGATGTTCACTCAGGTCTTATTGCTGGTCCTGAGGATACCTGGCAATTTTCTGTTTTAATTTATGTTGCCGCTATGGCTATAAGATCTGCCTCCAGTGATATAGAGCAAATTATAGAGGAGCTAAGAAAAAGGAAAAAATACCTGTAAATATAACTTTAGTTACTCCGAACCTCTGTAGGTAACCGAGGTAGCGGGAGATTCCCATACTTTTACTTCATAGAGGGGGAGTTTTTTAAGCTTTTCCCATATCCATATAGCTATATTTTCAGTAGAAGGTTGGGGCAGAAGCTCATTTAAGTAGGAATGATCCAGTTTTTTTATGACTTTTTCCTCTACAATTTCCTTTAATTTAATAAAATCAAAGCTAAGTCCATCTTCCTTTAAAGGCGCCTTCACCGTAACCCGAACCTTCCATCGATGGCCATGGAGCTTCTCACATTTTCCCCTGTAATTTATCAATTTATGGGCAGCATCAAATTCAAATTCTCTACTTACCAGCATTTTACCAATTTTCCTTCTCTAAAATTTACCTTAAATTATGCTTATAGTTTAACCATTTGTCAACCTCAAATACTCCAGTTTCGGGAAAATTTCAGAGCTTCCCTGTAAAACGTCTGTCTCGTCCATTTCGTCTGTTGAGTCATTGCGTCATTGAGTCGTTGGGTCTATCTCGTCTATCTGGTGTATTTGGTTCATTTGGTGTATTTGGTTACTTTGGTTCATTTGGTGAGTCAGGTCGTTGGGTTTAAAGCGACGTTGGACGTAGGACCTCGGAC
>JAGGTG010000059.1 GCA_021163905.1 Candidatus Aerophobota bacterium | reverse complement strand
TTTTATAGGTTTGTGGGTTCATTATCTCTCTTGGCGTAATACAGTGATGACAAATAATATCTATAATAACACTTATGGAATAAAGGTGGAATCAAGTTCTACAAATAGTTTTTGCTACAACAATCTATCTACCAATACAATTCAAGCTTGGGATGGATCAAATAATAATTGGGATGATGGTAGCAAAGGCAATTATTGGAGCGATTACGATGGCAATGATGCAAATCATGATGGTATTGGTGACACACCCTATCTTATACAGGGCGGTAATAACAGAGATAATTATCCTATTATAATGGACAATCTTCAAAACAATCCACCAACCACTCCTCCAAAACCATCTGGTTCATCATCTGGTTATACAGGAACGAGTTATAGTTATACAACTTCAACAACTGATCCTGATGGTGATAAAATAAGATATTATTTTGATTGGGGTGACGGAACTGGAACATGGACAAATTTTATTAACTCGGGACAGCCAATATCCAGATCTCATTCATGGGATAATCCAGGAACATATTATGTTAAAGTAAAAGCACAGGATGAAAATGGTGCAGAAAGTGATTGGTCTCAGGCAAAAGAAGTAATTATAACTGTATATGTGCCTCCTCCACCACCAAATCAACCTCCAACATGCTCTTTATCTGCAAATTTAACCTCTGGATATGTGCCTCTCGGTGTCACCTTCTCAATGAGTGCGAGCGATACAGATGGCTTAATATCCTCATGGAATTTGGATATAGATAATGATGGAATAGCAGAATACTCAGGTTCAGGAATTCCACCATCAACAAAACACCATACTTACCAAAATATTGGAACATACACTGCGAAACTAACTGTAGTCGATAATGATGGAGCAACCAATACTGATACAACTACAATTATAGTAAGTGAAAAACCAAATCAACCTCCAACAGCGGACTTTGTTTATTATCCACAAACATCGATTAAGATTGGAACAGTTTTAAAATTTACTGATTTATCAACAGATTGGGATGGATATATTGTAAACTGGACGTGGAACTTTGGAGATATAAGTATTGAATACGGAAAAATTGTAAATCATAGCTATAAAAAGGCTGGAAATTATACAGTGACTTTAACAGTAAGAGACGATGATGGGGCAGAAGACACTTACACCCAATATGTAGTAGTGAAAAAGGAAAAAACGCCAGGATTTGAAATTGCATTTTTGATTATTGCTATAATCAGTATAATAATGCTAAGAAGGAAAAGCCATAATTATTGACATAGATAATCGGCAAAAGAACAACTATGTGGGATAGCTCTATTAAAGTAAGGTAAGGTATTATTGAGTATTCTATTTATTCATTTTATTTTATCACATACTATATATG
>JAGGTG010000217.1 GCA_021163905.1 Candidatus Aerophobota bacterium | reverse complement strand
TACATAAACAGGCTTTGCACTAAAATAGATTATGGGATTTACTGCTATTATACATGTGAGGTGGACACAAAATTTGGACTAGGTACAAACTTATATCACATCTTTAATTTTAAAGGAGAAGTTCAATGGAAGCATTCCGGTTTTCTACCTACGAAGTGGAAGAAATGGGACCCTTCAACTAAAAATGTCAAATGTGAAGACCCGACCCCATTCAGTTCGGAGAGCTCGGCGTCTCGGATTATCTTGCGTAAGAGCCCACGTCCAATCTCTTTGTGCATAGGCACATAGTCCAAAGAAATTTATTATTGAAATTCCTATACCTTAAAATAAGAGATTGCCAAATATTAGGGATTCTATGTCAAAAAGCGTACCAAAGATGGTAATATTCCCTTGCTTAATGGGAAAGGAGAAAAGAGGGAAGGGGTGAGGGTGTAGAATGTAGTGGCAAAGTTTGCTTTGCCGGAGCATATTAGCGAGCTGGCGTGAAGGCAATGTCAAATGCTAAGACACGAGCCCTTTCCTTTACTTGACAGTGAATGCAATTGAAGTATTATTCAAGATGTATCTTAATGAGAAAGGGAATAAAGCCCAGAAATTAACAAATTTAAAGAGAGGGGGCGAGATAAATGTCTATAACGGTATCGAAGGAAGAGGTTAAGACATTTGAGAAACTAATGACCATTTCACAAATTGCTCCAATTAAGGAAAGAATAACATTTTTTGAGAAAAAATATGGATGTCCATTTAAAGTGTTTGAGGAGAAAATAAAGCAAGAAGAAGAAAACTTTGAAAGATGGGATGAGTACCTCGAATGGAAAGCATACGTTGAGAGCCTGAAGGATTTAGAGTCCAAACTAAGGAAAATAGAGAGTGCTAAGGACATTAGAATTACTTGATAGAAGTAAGGCCATCAGAGAATATGAAGTCTTAGATTTCAAGCAGGGCGAGGATTTTTATTTTCTAAGAATTAAAGCTATACTCTCGGATGATAGCGAGCTTTATATCAGAGAATATGTTTCTGAAAAAGCTTACCTTTATTCGTATCATTGGCAGGATAAAAATGGCGTCTTAAGGATTAGGTGGGATAATTCCCCTCATCATAAATATATTAAGACTTTCCCGCATCATAAACACACACCAAAGGTTGAAGAATCCGAAGAGATAAACCTGGAAGATATTCTCAAATTAATAGAGGAAAAATTAAAAATAAAATAATAACCACAGGTTTTAAATCCACGCTCTGCTCACTTTCGGGCAGGGGAGGCTTCAGCCTCCTGCTCGCATCAGCGATAAAACTTACTTTACTGGAGCGCAGTAGCTTGCTACTGCAAAGTTATCTCAAATGTGAAGACCTGACCCCTTTTAC
>JAGGTG010000243.1 GCA_021163905.1 Candidatus Aerophobota bacterium | reverse complement strand
CTATTTCTGCCAATATAACTAATGCTGAAAATGTTGATATTCCTGGTATGCTTTCCTATAATCACTAAAACTCTTTACCACATTTCTTATTATCTGCTGTAATAGGTAGTTATTATCTACCTTTTTCTTTTGTTCCTTTAAAACCGAAAGAAATTTTGTTAATCTTCCATCTTTTAAAATACTTTCTTTAACCTCATTAAACCTTTCAAGTTTCTCTTTTTTCCTTGGAGAATATTCTCTGTCTGCAATAAGTCCGTAAAGAATTGACTGGTCAGTTGGATAGTATCCATAAAGCTCTTTATATCTCTTAATCAGGAGTATCCAGAGATTCTTAAAGTGTGCAAGGTCAAAAAGAAGTTTTCGGACCTTTTCTTTATTCTCTTTTCCAGATATTCTAATACCTAAAACCCTACTTGAGAGCATTTTCTAAGGCCTTTCTGATCTTCCTGCGGTTGCTGTAAAACTTCACAGAAAATGAGTGTAAAAGCGTAATGATTTCTTCAGTTATCTCCTCTGTATCACTCTTTTCATTCGTGTAGTCGTTGATTACAACAATCTCTGTCCCATAGCGTCTAAATAGGCTCTCAAAAAAGTTAAATCCTGTCCTTGTAAGCCTATCTCTGAATGTTGTTACTACTTTAGCTATGCGGTAAGAGAGAATTTCATTTAATAAAAGCTGAAAGTCCCTTCTCTTATCAAAGTTTAAGGCACTTGCAACATCTTTGTAAATCCCATCTATCTTCCATCCTCTTGCTATGGAGAAGCTCTTTGCTACTTCTATTTGGTTGATTAAATCCTGCTTTTGGTTAGGAGTTGACACTCTTGCGTAGATGATAATCTTTCTTTCTGCTGGTTTACCGCTCTTTTCAAGGAGATATTTATAAACACTTTCAGGGTCAAAATCGTGGTGTCCATTAGGAAGTCTCTTAGCTTTTAAGACACCCTCTTTCCTTAAATTCCTGAGCGTTGACCTTGATATTCGTAATATCTCCATTACTTCTCTTGCTTTCATGCTTTAAATATAGTATTTCTGATATATATTGTCAAGTGTAGCTAAAAATTATTATATATCTTCTCCAGCTTTTCTACATATCTTTCTATGGTAAAGAATTGAATGATTCTCTTTCCTTCTTTCACCATATCTTCTCTTATTTTTCTGTTTTCCATTAAATATAAAACAGCGTCCACAATCTCTTTCTCGTTGGGTTTAATTTTAAATGCACTGTTTCCTGCAATCTCAAGGGATGGAATATACCTTGAGATAATACAGGGCACTCCCATATACATCGCCTCTAAATGCACAATGGGAAATCCTTCATACAGAGATGGCATGATGAACAAATCCATCATTCTCATATATTTATATGCATC
>JAGGTG010000151.1 GCA_021163905.1 Candidatus Aerophobota bacterium | reverse complement strand
GATGAGGTACGCCCTTTCGCTTATCCTGCCTGGACTTGGACATCTGTATGCTGGATTTTATAAGCGAGCAATGCTCTTTCTTGCGTCATTAGTCATTCATGGGGGAATCCTGGGGTTAGCGGTGGCGCGGGGTCGATTAGTGTGGGTGGCTCATGGAGTGTCGGAGCGGGTTCTCAAGGGCTACCGGTTTTCAAGTCTCGTGCTGGTAGCCTTCCTGGGGCTGACTTGGGTCCTCGCTTTATGGGACCTTTATCGGTTAGGAAAGCGGCCTGAGCAGGTCGGACAGAGCTATTGGAGCCTGGTCGGACGGCGGTTCCGCAAGGATCCGAAGGGACTGGTTGGAGCAGGGATCATCCTTATAATTTTATATTTGGCCCTTTTTTCTCCCTTTTTTGCGCCCTTCGACCCCATCAAGATGGATCTGAACCACGTACGGGCCCCGCCTTCCCCCAAGCATCCCCTGGGAACTGATCATTTCGGGCGGGACATCCTATCCCGTGTGATTTACGGAAGCCGGACAGCCTTGGGGATCGGGGTGATGGCTACGTTGCTTAATATGCTTCTAGGGGGTATCCTAGGCCTTTTAGGAGGATTTTACCGAGGGCCTACTGATGCTGTCATCATGCGATTTCTGGAGATTATCAACTCCATTCCCTTTCTCCTGTTTGCACTCCTCGCCATGAGTATTTTCGGATCCAGCATTCCCATCCTGATCCTGGTTCTCGGGATTTTTGGGTTACAGCCGGCTCGCATCATCCGTAGCGAGGTGCTCTCTGTACGTGAGGAGGACTACATCCTCGCTGCCAAGGCTCTAGGCGTGAGTACCTGGCGGCTTATTTTCCGACACGTGTTGCCCAATGCTATCGCCTCCCTACTTGTTACTACGACAATGTCCATCGGGGTTAACATCGTCACGGTCGCCGGGCTCAGCTTCTTGGGTTTTGGGGTCAAACCTCCCACTCCGGACTGGGGCAACATGCTTGGAGATGCTCAGGAGTTCTTCCGAACTGCCTGGTGGATGGCTGTATTTCCTGGCCTGGCCATTGTGGTTACAGTGTTCGGATTCAATATTTTGGGAGATAGTTTACGAGATGTCATGGACCCCCGGCTTAAATAAGCATGTTCCGTCTTTGGCCTGAACCAAAGAGAAGCAGAGTAACCGGGAGAACGATTGGCTTGGGCAAACTGGAGAGGAAATCGCCAGCGCCTTCGCTGGCCACTTATCCCCTGACTTCCTTGCCTGGTAACGTCCACTCCCAGATCCAAACGGAGCTGAGCTCGAGACATGAAATGAGACACCCCCTGCAGCCAACTTGGTGATGCAAACAAATCTAAAAACGCTCTATAAGTTTACCTCCTCCCTCTTTGACAGGGAAGACC
>JAGGTG010000161.1 GCA_021163905.1 Candidatus Aerophobota bacterium | reverse complement strand
ATATTGGAAAGTCTTTTTTAAAAAAAGAAAAAGTTGAGGAAAGAATCCTTAATAATGTAAATAAGGACAGGATACATGAAGAAAAGGTAATAGAAACTACTTACTATCTTATCGCCAGATCAAAAGGGAAAGAGAATAATTTTGAAGGGATAGAGGATGCTATTTCCAAAATGCTGATCCATGGAACAACGGAAAATTGGCCAGGACCTGAAAAAGAACCACCAGGATACAAAAAGCATCTATCGTATCTCAAGGAAGTCAAACTTCTCGGACTAAACCTTAAAAGGGGAATAGAATCAGCAATGATAACCATATCTACACCACTTGAATTTTTTGATACAGCAAAGAATGCAGTTTCCCTTGCACAACTGATGATGGCTACTCAAAGTGAACCTTTCAATGGATTTTCTGATTTTACTGCCAGGATTGTAGATTATAAATTCCCACCGGAGTTTAAAAATAAGTTTATTGGCCAGATATGGCCTCACAAAAGGATTAGGAAATATCTTGGGATAGATGAGAAAGAGCCAATTATAGGAACCATTGTTAAGCCAAAGTGGTTACCAGCAGACCTTTTTGCCAAAAGTGTAACCGAGGCAGCGATATCCGGCGCACTCTTTGTTAAATCAGATGAAAATCTTCATCTTACAAAAAAAGATCTGGCAAAGTATGTTACCCTTACATGTAAGATGTTAGAGAAAAATGGATTTGACCTCTCAGCCAATCCAAAATCAGGTAAAAAAAGAATTTTATTTGCGCCCCATATCACAGCTAACCCCTTTGATATTCTTGAATATGCTAAAATTGCAGTGGACAGCGGAGCAAATGCTTTAATGTTTTCTCCTCATTTTTCCGGTGATTTTGAGGTTATAAGGAAGATATATGAGATGGGAGATAGATACAAAGTTCCAATTTATGCTCATACCGCTGGAATGAACAGATATTGTGGAGATCCCAATTATTCCTTTGGAGAGGATCCAAGGGTAGTATACCTTCTTGCAGCACTTGAAGGAGTGGCGTTCATGCAACTTCCAGCACTGAGAGGATATATAAGACCTACTGATATTGAAAAGAAGTCTATTATAAAAAGATTGAGACAGGAAGGACTTGAAGGGAATAATGGAATGACTCTTGTAATTGCCGGTGGCCTTGGAGCACACAATATTGGCTATAACATAAAAATTTTTGGTGCTGAGGGTAAGATGTTTCTGGCTGGAACCTCAGTTTATCATCATCCAGACGGGATTAAAGCAGGTATTGATGCTATTAAACTTGCAGTGAAGGCTGCCCGCGATGGTATTGTTGAGGTTTCAGAGTTAAAAAAATATGCAAAATCTCTGGGCAGAAGAGGATATCCACTGCAAAGAGCGCTGGAGAAAAGATAAATTTTTTGCAGGATAGGAAGGTTAGTATTAACAG
>JAGGTG010000112.1 GCA_021163905.1 Candidatus Aerophobota bacterium | reverse complement strand
CTGTGCAGGAAAAGCTGCTGTGGTAAATCCTGCTACCACAACAAAGCTTACCAGTATACCGAATACAAACCATTTGACCTTACTTTTTTTCATTTTTTACTCTCCTTCTTTTATTTTTTCTCCAAAAAGCTCCCACGAGTTAATTTTTTGGAGAGTCCCCCTTATTAAATTAATGGCCTTTTTTAACTTTCATCACCTCCCCTCCGGCCTTTTTTTAATTTTTACCATTGTAAACAGGTATTGAATCTCCAACTATAAGGTCAGCCGGCACCAAAATCTTGGTCTTTCTGGAGTTCTCGTTATTAATATTTTTAATAAGCATTTCTGCTGCCAGGTACCCTAAATCGTAAGGATGCAGGTCAACTGTAACTGTTATTGGTTGAAGATAGGTGAGGCTAAAATCAACACCACCAACCACAATATCAGCAGGGATGTCAAGTCCTTTATCCTTTATAGCTTTTATAGTGCCTATAGTTTGTATTTCACTGGTGGCAAATATTGCCGAGAATTTAATCTTTCCATTAAGTGCACGGGAAACAGTGCAATAGGTATCGATCTCACTGAGATCACATTCTAAAACAAGATTTTCATCATAGCTTATACCTGCCTCCTCAAGGGCAAGTTTATAACCTCTTAATCTATCTATGCAAAAGGTAAACTTATTAGGCCCTGTAACAAAAGCAACTCTTGTGTGCCCGAGTTTAATAAGATACCTTAATGCCATGTAACTTACCATTACATTATCACTGTCAACGTAGCATATCTCTCTTTCATCTTCTGGGGGTCTACCAACAAGCACGAAAGGAAAAGAACATTTTTTCAACTCCATAAGATAGGAAGTTTTAATAGTGGGGTTGGTGATTATTAAGCCATCGGCGCTACGACCTTTCACAATTGATCTTATCTGTGTAATTGCCTCTTCCTCATTATTAACAATATATAAAGACAAGGTATAGCTATTTTTAAAAGCTGCATCATGCATTCCCTTTATTAGCTGTAGAAAAAATTTACTGGAAAAAACAGCCTCTATAGGGATGGGATTAATAATCCCCAGATCTTTTGTTTGACCCCGGGCTAAACTTCTGGCTACTAAGTGGGGATAATAGTCAAGTTCTGCAGCAGCCTTTATCACTTTCAGTCGTGTCTTTTCTGATACATACGGTTTACCATTTAAAGCAGAAGAAGCAGTGGAAACAGCAACCTTTGCCCTCCTGGCTACATCTTTAATTGTAACAGGTAAATCCATCTTTCTATTCCTTGCTATTTCCCGAACCGTTTCGAATTATACCATATCTTTTCTTTTTTGTCAACTACATACTCCCTGAAGTTGGGACACCTTTCATAAGACTTTCTATTTTAAGGGCTCCTGGGTATCCCTAAGGAAGCCTCTTTTTGGCGAGCAGATGAGTTTGCCCTTCAC
>JAGGTG010000128.1 GCA_021163905.1 Candidatus Aerophobota bacterium | reverse complement strand
ACCTTAAGGAGCAAGGCAAATAACGTAAAGAAGGTAACATGGTGGGATGGGGTTGATGTCGCCCCATCCCACCACTCCTGAATATGATGAAATCAGTGGGCTTAAAACAGCGATTGAACATACTGTTCTTTCTTTCTCCCTGGCTTGTCTCTTTCACTCTCTTTACCTTGTATCCTATTGGATATTCCTTTTACTTAAGCTTCACCAAATATAATCCGATTAGTGGGCAAGCACCACGATTCATTGGCTTACAGAATTACCTGGCGATTTTCTCCGATGACCGCTTTTGGCTCGCTCTGAAGAACACCCTTTTCTTTGTAGTGGGAACCGTCCCGATAACGACTACAATTGCGGTAGTCCTAGCGGTATTTCTAAATGAGAAGATCAAGTTTCGTTCCTTTTTCCGTGCCGCCTACTTCATGCCAGCGGTGACTTCAATCGTGGTAATTGCCACAATTTTCATATACATCTATTCTCCGTTTGGAGTGCTCAATAGCCTGTTGAGTCTTTTTGGAGTTCAGGGACGAAACTGGCTTTTAGACTGTCATTTTGCCCTCCCTGCAATCATGGCTATGGATATCTGGGAAAGTTTTGGTTATTATACAATTTTGTTCCTTGCGGGGCTGCAGAGCATCCCGGAGGAACTTTATGAGGCAGCGAACATCGACGGTGCCACCGGTACCCAGCAGTTTTTCCGGATCACTATCCCGCTTCTGCGTCCTACGTTTATCTTTGTGCTGGTGATCAATACTATCCGGTCATTTCAGGTTTTCTCAGAAATTTTCGTGATGACCCAAGGGGGACCGATCGGAGCCACCACAACGCTTGTTTATTACCTTTACAATATGGGATTTCAGAAATTCCGCATGGGATATGCCTCGGCGCTTGCCTATGTCTTATTTGCGATCATTTTGATCTTCTCTTTGCTGCAGATGAAGGTGTTACGATATGGGGAGCGTATTTATGATTAGACATAGAATCATTTTTGTGCTCATAATTGTGGTCTTAATAGGATTAAGTATACTAAATGTAAGTAAAACCGCTCCTCAATCATCGGTTCTCTCCATGTTAGATCAGCTGCTGCAAATCCATCGTTTGGAAGGAGCGCACGTTGGAATAGCCGTGCGTTCCCTGCGCGAAGGCACTTCAATCCTGAATTACAACGCGCAAAAGTATTTCTGCCCAGCTTCGAATGAGAAGCTTCTTCTCACACTTGCAGCGTTGAAAGAACTTGGTCCTGATTATCGTTTCAAGACAGAGATTTACGTTAAGAATGGTGCCGTGATCAGGGATGGTATCCTATACTCCGATGTCCTCATCAAGGGCTATGGAGACCCCACGTTGGATGCCAGTGCCATCGGGGAGGCCTTCACCCACGCTCCCGAATTCAAGGGGATCAACAAGGTAGCAGGTTCCTTACTCCTGGATCTCTCCTATT
>JAGGTG010000200.1 GCA_021163905.1 Candidatus Aerophobota bacterium | reverse complement strand
GCAAAAACTCTTGAGCAACAAAAGGTAAGAGAGAAGGTAAATCACAATACCATAATTATTCCCGGTCTTGTTGCTGTTTTCAGAGCAGAGCTTATAGACGAGTTTGGCTGGAATGTTCTGGTTGGCCCTGAAGAAGCTGCCAGAATCCCGAGTTTTCTTAAAAATGAATGGAAACCAGGTGGTAAATAATGAAAAAAGATAAAGTTAAAGTAACCTTTTTACCGCAAGGTGAGGTAATACAGGTAGAAAAGGGAGTAACTCTCCTTGAGGCCTCGGCAAGGGCTGGTGTTTATGTTAATTCTATCTGCGGAGGAGATGGGATCTGTGGGAAATGCAGACTCATAGTTAAAGAGGGGGATGTTATAACTCGTCCAACTACCTTGCTTAAAAGGGAGGAGATAAAGAAAGGTTATGTCCTTGCCTGTCAGACTAAAGTTACAGGAGATGTTGTGGTTGAGGTTCCTCCTGAATCAAGAGCAGAAGGAAAGATACTAATAGATAAAGATGCTCAGAGATTTAGGGCTCTTTATGCTCCTTTAAAAGGACAGGTTTTTTTCAAGTATTACCCCCTTGTCCAAAAACTCTATCTCGAACTTCCTCCTCCCAATCTTCAGGATAATGTATGTGATCACCTGCGTCTTTATCGTGGAATAAGACGCAAGAGAGAAGTTCCCATTATGCAAACGGGTCTTAAGGTAATAAGATCTCTTCCTTCAATAATGAGAAGATGTGACTGGAAAATAACTGCTACTTTAGGAATAAGAGGAGGAACTGTTGAGGTTATCCAGGTAGAAGAGGGAGATACTACAGATAGGAATTTTGCTGTAGCTGTAGATGTTGGAACGTCAACAGTGGTAGCTCATCTTGTGAATTTAAATACATTTGAGACTATAGATGCAGAGGCTACTTACAATTCTCAGATGATCTATGGAGAAGAGGTTACCAGAAGAATAATCTATGCTGAACTTAAGGGGGAAAATAAATTGAGGGAGGCAATTGTTGATGATATAAATAATCTTATTACCACTTTAATTTCCAGGAATAATGTTCGACTTAACGATATAATGGCTGTTGTGTGTGCGGGGAATACTGCAATGATGCATTTTTTACTTGAGTTAGATCCTTCACAAATCAGAAAGGAGCCTTACATACCTGTTTGCACCTGTCCTCCACCTGTAAGAGCAGCTGAGGTGGGAATAAGGATAAATCCAAGGGGTCTTTTGTATTCACTTCCCAGTATAGCAAGCTGGGTAGGAGCTGATATTACTGCTGGAGTTCTTGCAACTGGATTGTATCAGGCAGATGAGCTTACCATGCTCATAGATATTGGAACAAATGGAGAAATTGTAATGGGAAATAAAGACTGGATGGTTTGTTGTTCAGCCTCAGCTGGTCCTGCTTTTGAGGGAAGTGGAGTAAAAAGTGGAATGAGGGCTGCAGA
>JAGGTG010000162.1 GCA_021163905.1 Candidatus Aerophobota bacterium | reverse complement strand
TAGATAATTTACATAAGTATTTATTTTGTTATTATATTAACTTAGTTTAAAAAAATTAATGGAGAAAAAAAATGAAAGTACCATTAGAACATCCCAGACCAGATATAGAGGATTTCGTAGAAATCATCACAAGGAGGAAAACCCCTGGAAGAGTTCCCCTGGTTGAACTTCATATTGATAAGGAGGTTATAAAATATATAACTGAAAAAAAGCTGGGGGAAAAA
The DNA here is from genome assembly GCA_021163905.1 of Candidatus Aerophobota bacterium. Lineage (GTDB taxonomy): Bacteria > Aerophobota > Aerophobia > Aerophobales > B3-G15 > JAGGTG01. The sequence goes on along the minus strand of JAGGTG010000162.1, from coordinate 1,239 downwards.
TGGATAGAACCTTCTTCCGATGATAGAAAAACCCAAAAGATAGCTCTTAAAAATTATATTAACTGCTGGTACCGTTTAGGTTATGATTTTGTCAGGTTAACCGGAGATTTTCGCTTCCTGGCAGGTTTATCTTTTACCTCAAAGGTAAGAAGGGGAAAGGATACCGCTTTTCTTTCTCGAGGACAAAGAAACTGGGTTGAGGAAGAAAAAGGAGTAATAAGTTCCTGGAAGGATTTTGAGGAATATCCATGGCCTTCTGTTGACAAGGTGGACCTCTGGCCCTATGAGTTTATATCTGAAAATTTACCTGAAGGAATGGGAATTTTTGCCTGTCCCTCCATGGGTATATTTGAAGTTGGCGTAAATGAGCTTTTTGGATATGAAAACCTTTGCTATTTAATATACGATAATCCTGATTTAGTTAAGGCGGTATTTGACAGAATAGGAGAGCTAATTTATGAGTGGTACAGAAAAATTGTTGGTCTTAAAAACCTGGTTGGTTTTTTTCAGGGAGATGATATGGGTTTTAAAACCTCCACTTTACTTTCACCTGATTTTTTAAAAGACCACGTTCTTCCCTGGCATAAAAAGATAGCCAGCTTAGCACATGAGCATGGTCTTTTGTATTTACTCCACAGCTGTGGAAATATTGATTCTATAATGAAAGATCTAATTGAAGATGTAAAAATAGATGCCAAACATTCATTTGAAGATGATATTATGCCGGTTACCGTCTTTAAGAAAAAATACGGTAATAGAGTAGGTGTACTGGGTGGAGTTGATATGGATAAACTGTGTAGGTTAAAAGAGGATGAGCTGCGTGAGTATGTGGATAATATTTTAGATGAATGTATGCAAGGAGGTGGGTATGCCCTTGGATCAGGAAATTCTATCACCAATTATGTTCCTGTAAAAAACTACTTTATCATGCTGGATGAAGGGCTTAAACAAAAGTAAAAAACTTCTCATTTTTCCTTACCTTATAACTGCAATCTTAGCTGTCTTTATTAGTGTTTTAGAAGAGCTGGTAGCTCTAATTAATAGTATATAAATTCCACGGGCAACTCTCTCTCCTTTACTGTTATTAAGCTGCCATACCTCAGTGCAAGATCCTGCAGGGTAGGATTTATTATCCACCAGGGTCTTTACCAGCTCACCTGATATGGTATATATCCTTATCGTAACATCTGCGTCTTTTCCTAACTTAAAATGGATGTTGGCTATATCATCTGTTGGATT
>JAGGTG010000096.1 GCA_021163905.1 Candidatus Aerophobota bacterium | reverse complement strand
TTTTAAACCAGTCTCATAGATAAACTGTTTGCTTTTCACTTTAACCTTGGTTTCAGCCATTTTTCCCTCTTCTAAATTTAAATTTTTGACACAAACTTCAGAGTTATCGTAAAAATTATAATATATTATAACAATCTTATAGTCAAATCTCTCGCGTTAAATCATATAAAATGTAACCGAAAGGGTACTGGTTAAATCATATAAAATGTAACCGAAATATGATATAATTCTCCCTGGTTAAATTAAAATCTACCAGGGAGGTAAGGAGATGAATATGGACGCAAGAAACCAATACCTTAAGGTATTACAAGAGAGATACTTTATGGCAAAGTCCAGAAAAGAGAAGTCCTCTATCCTGGATGAATACTGCAGAAACACTCATCAAAATAGAAAATACGCCATTAGAAAAATACATTCCTTCCCTTCAGCTCCCAAAGAAAGGAAAAAGAAAAAACAAATTTACAATGGCTATGTAAAAGCAGCCCTTGTAGAAGTTTGGAAGATATTTGACTATATGTGTGGACAAAGACTTGAACCAATGCTTAAAGAACAGGTAGATAATCTAAGAAAACGAGGGGAGCTTGTAATTTCTGATGAGGTAGCTGAAAAACTAAAGGAAATAGCTCCTGCTACTATTGATAGGAAACTAAGGCATCAAAAGGAGGTTATGCATCTAAAAAGAAAATACAGTGGGCGGACCAATCCCCTCATTTATCAAACGATACCAGTTAGAGCAGGTGACTGGGATAGATCATTAGTTGGACAAGTGCAGATAGATCTGGTTGAACATTGTGGACAGTCAGCTTCTGGATCATTTGCAAATAGCGTAAGCGTTGCTGAGATTGCTACAGGCTGGTGGGAAGGAGAGGCAGTCATGGGTAGAGGTCAGGAGAGAACATTCAATGCTTTAACTAACATAAGAGGAAGAACGCCCTTTAGCTGGTTAGAGATTCATCCAGACAATGATACTACCTTTATCAACTGGCATTTGAAAAGATATGCCGAGGAAGAAGGAATTGGATTTTCCAGATCTAGACCTTATAGGAAGAATGATAACTGCTTCGTTGAACAGAAGAACTCAACTCATATTAGAAGCGTATTTGGACATTTAAGGTATGATACGGAGGAAGAACTTGAAATTATCAATGATCTTTATCGAAATGAGCTAAGGCTCTATAAGAACTTCTTCCAGCCAGTGATGAAGCTAAAGGAGAAAATTCGAATTAAGGGAAAAGTCCATAGAAAGTATGATGTTCCTAAAACTCCTTATCAGAGACTGATAGAATCAGGTCAGATTCCAGAGGAAACGAAAAAGGAATTACAGGATCTTTACCAAAGTCTCAATCCTGCACAGTTAAAGAGAAAGATCGATGAAAAGTTGAATAAGCTCTATAGAGCTTATGAGGAAAAGGGGAGAGGGAATAATAAAATCTCTCCCTTCAAAAAACAGAAACCTCATGGAAATAGAAAAAGTTACAT
>JAGGTG010000247.1 GCA_021163905.1 Candidatus Aerophobota bacterium | reverse complement strand
TTAAATCTCAAACTTTACTTTAGCCCAACTTCCTCTATTCGGGAAGTTGGGCTTAAAAATGCATAATTTTCAACCGGAATTTACAAAAGAAAAGAGATAAAACTCTGTCAATAAAATATCCAAATCACATCAAAATCAACGAAATAGTTTTGGTGAAAAATTCTGAAATTACACGGAAAGCTAATAAAAACTTTTGATAATTTTTGGGTATTTTAGATGGAGAGGAGTTTGTCTGCGGGGCAATTTAACCTTCTATTAGAAATAAGTACTTAACCAAAACACTCAATTGCTACGAGCATATTGTGACTATAATTTGCACAAAATAATAGAATCTTAGATTTTAGAATCTATTAAAATTTTTCTATCTTAGCTGGAAACAAAATGGATTACTATAGGAGCTATAGAAATAGCATAGTTTGCCGAATCTGATTTAACTCTTATTTGCCATCTGTCCAACTGTTCTCGTTATATCTGCTTTTAGTGTTTCAAGAAGAGCGGTATCACTACCAATCATCCAATTCTTGCCCGTATAGTAATTTGCTTCAGATTTTACCTCAACCTTAGACCTATCTTGTGAGAACTTGATAGTTGCCCTCACTCTATAATCCTTCCTGAGTTCACCTGTCCAGGTGTAGAGCCAGGCTGTGCGTATATAGCCGTTCTCTTTTGAGAGGACCTCAATGTCAAACCTCTTTACAAGTAGATCTACAACAGACGCCCACGCTTTATCGTATTCTACACCTTCGGCAATTTCAACGCTCTCCCAGCCAGGTTCCACTGTCTTCACAAAACTATCAGGAGGATTCTGCTTAAGCACAATCTGCCACTTAGTAGGCGCTGAAGGAGTGAGAGTTGCTTGTATCTTCCTATACCCTTCTTTCTTAACCGCTATTTTAGCTTGCACGGGATTCCGAAGACTAAACTTACATGGAGTCTTGCCTACGACTTTTCCATTAACCTCAACTGTGGCACCTGGTGGCACAGTCACAAATGTGTATTCTGTGTAAGACGGCGGGGGTGTAGAGACACTGGCGAGCCAAATAACGAGAAGAACAATCCCAACCGTTATCGCTGCTGCAGTAAGCTCGGCAGAGGAATCGTTAGTACCCAGGGTAACAGAATTAAAGGTATTAACTGGTGTATATCCCCCTTCTCGAGGGCTTTCTGGCTGAATTGATACAGAAGCAAAGACAGGGCTAATCCAATTGAACAATAACAAAATGGCAACTATTACACTTATGATTGATAAACGCTTGTAAATTTTTTTAATCATCACTTCCTCCTCTTCTTTTTCCTCTAATTTGCCTCAGTTAATTATCTCTCTCCTCTCGTTCATCCTACCTGCTAATTCTTTTCACTCGCCTCCTTTCTCCTTTTTGTCTCTCTTTCTCATGTAAGAAAACACCAAATAGTGTCCATAAAAGGGTTAAAATCTGTGAAAAATCGTGAAATCCCGTGAAAAGAAAAATGGTGGAAATTATTTACTGGTGTGG
>JAGGTG010000249.1 GCA_021163905.1 Candidatus Aerophobota bacterium | reverse complement strand
AAATGTGAAGGCCTGACCCCCACTTATGTAAAAATGGAAAAAGTAAAATTAATTAATTTACTAATACAAAAGTTTGGTACAACCTACTCTGAGATGCTGGGTATAAATCTTAAATCCTCTAAGAGCACCGAGATATTCAAGTGGTTCTTAGCTTCTGTTTTATTTGGAGCGAGAATATCTGAATCCATTGCCATAAAAACCTATAAAAAATTTGAGGAAAGAGGTGTCTTATCGCCTGATAAAATTATAGATACAGGATGGGATGATCTTGTTATAATTTTAGATGAAGGTGGATATGTCAGGTATGATTTCAAGACAGCTACCAAGCTTTTAGAGGTTAGCGGGAACCTTCTTAAAAATTATGAGGGCAATTTAAATACCCTGCACTCAAAGGCAAAAGGTGCAAGAGACCTTGAGAAAAAATTAATGAGCCTTGGCAAGGGAGTTGGTCAGGTTACAGTAGCTATCTTCCTAAGAGAGCTAAGAGGTATATGGAAAAGGGCAGATCCACTTCCTGCAACCTTAACAGTAGAGGCTGCCAGAAATTTAGGATTTACAAAAGAAAATACAGGTGAGGGCATTTTACAGGATTTAAAATCTTTATGGAATAGGTTTAAAATGGAAGGTAAAGATTTTGTCCACTTTGAAACAGCTCTTCTTAAGCTGGGAAAAGACTGGTGTCGAAAAAGAAAGTGTCAACAATGCCTCTTTTCTTCCTTCTGTCAGGTACAAAAGGGGATCAGATCTTGAAAGTTATAGAAAATAACTACTCTATATATCCGTGCTTTCTTGAATTTTCAATAATTATTCCTGCTGCGTGGGAAGGCTCATCTACAAGATGGAAAAGATCAAGATCCTTTTCCTCAATACATTTATTTTTTAACATATAATCATTAATCCAGTTTATAAGACCTTTCCAGTACGATGAGCCAAAAAGTACAACAGGAAAGTGTTCTATCTTTCCTGTTTGAGACAAAGTTAATGATTCAAAGAGCTCATCCATTGTACCAAATCCACCCGGGAATATGACAAAAGCCACTGAGTACTTTACAAACATTACTTTACGGACAAAAAAGTACCTGAAACGAAGAGAAAGGGTCTGATAGGGATTTGCCTTTTGCTCTTCCGGGAGTTCTATGTTACATCCTATGGAAATCCCTCCTGCTTTATAGGCACCAAGATTGGCAGCCTCCATTATACCTGGTCCTCCGCCGGTTATGATGGATAATCCAGCTCGAGATAATTTATCTGCTACACTAACAGCTGCCTGATAATAGTAATTATCCGGAGTAAACCTTGCTGAGCCAAAAATAGCTACCGCTGGCCCAATTTTAGAGAGTGCATCAAAGCCCTCCACAAACTCACCCTGGATTCTCAGAATCCTCCAGGGATCCGTACTGGTGAAATCCTCCTTTAGTTTATAAATTGCTTTTAAAAGCTCCCTATCAGAATGCTTGTATTTTCTTTTATTCAACATTTTCTCCTTATGTACTGTCGCTATATTATAT
>JAGGTG010000189.1 GCA_021163905.1 Candidatus Aerophobota bacterium | reverse complement strand
GGTTCCCGCCGCCCCAATAACACCTATGGCGAGCTTGAAGACAAGGGACTAGAGTTAATCTCTTCTCTATATTTCCGTAGGATTCTTGGCCTAGGTGCGCTTCCTCGGTTTTTATTGCTTTCTCTAAAATTCTCAAGACCTTCAACTGCTCTTGTAAGACGGTTATTCTGCTATCTGAGTCAAATATCTGATCCACGACCGGGTCTCCAGTGAGTAGCTCTTTTGGGGTATTGAACCCATATAAAGCATATCCATTGATACCTTTTTCTCCCTTTTTAACCATCTCTAGCTCTATTTGCTTTTCTGAGATCAACTTTCTCACTTTGTCCAGGCTTGTCTTGAAGCCATAGACACTGGATAACCCCCCAAAGAGCAGGAGAATTGATAATATTGCTGTCAGATATATGTGCTTCTTCATAGGGTTTACCTCCCTCTAATCTTGTCTATTTGCTCTTTGATTTTGTTGCATTTGTATTCTTCTGCTTTCAGCTCCTCTTCTTCTCTTCTTATGTTTTCTCCGAGGCGCTTGCTTTTTCTAAGTGGGTCCATAGTTTCTTGTACTAGTTCGTAATTCGCTCCTCCCCTGTAGAGAATTTTTAGTGTTTCAATGTCCTCGGATATCTGCTGATAAGTATGTGTCCATGGAGTCATAATGCTTCTGTCTATCTCCTCTTTTTCATGTTTCCACTCGTTTATTCTTACCTTAGACCAGTGGATTATTTCTCTGCACCGGGCATACTCTCGTAGCAATTCCTCGTAGCTCTTGCTATGTGTTGCTCTTGTTCTGGTAGCCCCCTTTTGCGTACGGTTGATCGGATATGTTCGAGTCTTAGATCCAGACAGCACCCCTTCGTAACCTATATCATGGTGGAAGCTGAATGCAGGCCAGTTTGCGGAGGGCCCTCCCCACGTATGTTTTAGTGTAGCCCTTATCCTGAGGGTCTTACCTGTGTATTCTGATGGTATGACACCTTCAAAACTTTTTCTAACAGTTGACGGTGCTCTCTTCCTCCATACTCCCAGTCCACCATAGATTGACCAGACAGATGCTTTTCTCAATGGAAAACTTGTGATTGTATATTTTATTATTCCTCTTCCTTCAAATTCTGCTTTTGTTAATGGTCTCCCGCTTTTCCAGTAGTTTGTTTCTGCACCTTGTGGAGTCAATATGGTCATTCCATCTGGGAGCACAGGGTACCTCGAAGAAGAGTTTTTCTTTATATCAGCAACAATCTCTACATCGTCCGATTCTACTATTTGTCCTTTGGGGTTTAGGTTCGTTCCTACAACAGTTCCTTTTACTACGAAACCTTTGGCAGTCTCTTTTATTGTGAGATTTTCGAACTTGATATTCTGAGCAAGGCTATCTATTGTATAGAACAGCAGGGAAACTGCCAGGAGGGCAAAGCTTAGTACTGGAAGAAAATAATAGTTTTTCCTTGTCTTTGGTTTTTCTCTGACAACCATAGGCACCCCTCACAATATGGTAATATTTATTGATATTACTATAGG
>JAGGTG010000016.1 GCA_021163905.1 Candidatus Aerophobota bacterium | reverse complement strand
AGGGCAAGCTCATCTGCTCGCCAAAAAGAGGCTTCCTTAGGGATACCCAGGAGCCCTTTAGAAGAATATTTGTGGAAAAACTGCCCCAATTTTAGACATCTTTTAAGCTTTTTGGGATCTTTACTGGTACAAACAAAGAAGATAAGGAGGGTCACATTGAGCTTACAGTTTATAGCCTATGTTCCTTAAAAATTTTTTGCGGGTTTTAATATCTTCCTCAGTCTCCACTCCCTTAGGCACAAATCCATCAATAACTCCCATTATTCCTCTACCCTGCTCCGTTTCAGCCACAACAACCTGGACCGGGTTTGCTGTAGCGCAAAACACTGAACAAACCTCGGGGCAGGATTTAATTGCATTAAGTACATTTATAGGAAATGCCTCTTTTAATAAGATAACAAAGGTATGACCGGCTGATATAGCTTTAGCATTTTTAATGGCCACAGATTTCAAATCTTCATCGTTACCCTCTGCACGAATAAGAGAAGGACCAGATGCCTCACAAAATGCAATCCCAAATTTCACAACCGGGGATGAGGATACCATGACCTCATAAAGATCCTCTGCTGTTTTTATAAAATGAGTCTGACCGATAATTATATTGGCATTTTCGGGAATCTCCATTTTTACAAGTTTGAACTCCATATCTTAGGCCTCCTTAAGCTTTTTATTTCAAATCAAGAGCAATAAAGTTAAGCCCCTGAAGGGTAAGATCAGGGTTAACACTGCTTATCATTTTACATTCCGAACTTACTATCTCTCCCAATCCACCTGTGGCAACAATGCTTTTTATCTGTCCCATCTCATGTTCTATTTGATTTAGTATCTCCTTAACCATCCCAATACAACCATAAAATATCCCGGAAGTAAGATTATCAGCTGTATTCTTACCAATGACAAAGGAAGGTTTTCTAAACTCAACCGGAAATAGCCTTTCCGCTCTTTGCCATAAACTCTCCGAAGCAACACGTATCCCGGGTGCAATTACCCCTCCTATATATTCTCCCCCTTCTGATATAACATCAAAGGTAGTAGCTGTCCCGAAATCTACAGCCACTGCCGGCAATGTGTACATCCTAACAATAGCAACAGCATTGGCTATTCTATCAGCTCCTACCTCTTCAGGATTATCACAAAGGACAGGAATACCGGCCAACTTATAGTTAACTTCTACAGGATTAACTTTAAAATACCGGGGAATAGCCTTCTTTATAGGTACAAGAGCAGTTTGGGCCACAGAGGAGATAATAACTTTATCTATTATGGAACTACCAAGATGTATATTTAACCAATTTTTTAGAGAAATTCCCCATTCATCTGATTCCCTGTAGGGATGAGTGGAAAAATTTCCTCTCAAAAGCAATTTTTCTTTTTCAAATAGACCCACCTTTACCACAGTATTGCCAATGTCAATAACCAGATTCATATTCAAAAATCTCCAATAATAATGATCGACGCATGTTGCAATCTTTACGTTATTTTTCGTGAAAGGTAAAAGCCCTTTAAACTCAACCAACCCA
>JAGGTG010000166.1 GCA_021163905.1 Candidatus Aerophobota bacterium | reverse complement strand
CTAAAACGCAGTTGCAAACCGAGCTTGAGAGGAAGGAGCAGGAGTTACGAGAACTTGAGGAGACTGTTAAGCAGATATTCAAGAACCTCCCGCTGCCCATGCACCTGATGTATGTGGACAAAGAATATCGGATAAGATATGTGAGCGAAGAACTTGCGAAATACCGCGGATTTGAGCGCGCCGAGCAGGTCATCGGACTGAAAACGACAGACCTATTCCCGAAGAAAGGAGGAGAAGCCATAAACGCAGTCATTGATACCGGCAAGCCAATAGACCACGAGGAAATGGTGTTGGGGAAGAAAGTGGATGGAAGAAAGGTGGAAGTGCCAATCCTGGCATCTTGCCGCCCGATTTACGATGCCAGAGGCGAGATAGTTGGAGCAGTTCCGGCGTTTACTGAGATAACAGAAGTCAAAGAGACACAACTGCTGAATGTGATAAACAACCTCCCGATACCATGCTTTGTAGTGAATAAAGAGGATAGGACTATTCAGGCGATGAATCAAGCATGCGCAGAGTTGACAGGTTTTTCGGTAGATGAAGTGGTCGGGAAGATGAAAGGACCTCAGGTATTTAGTCCTCATACCACTACCTGCAACATCTGTGACCAGATGGCGCCGACAATGGATAATGCACAAGCAAAAGTTGGAGTAAGGACTTCTTTCATAAACCGGAACAAGGAAGAAATCCCTGTTGAGCTGACTACTGTACCGCTATACGATAACCGCGGAAATGTAACCGGGGGATTTGGTTTACTGCAGGACCTTCGTGCGGAAACGAAAGCTGCGGAAGAAATTCGGAGGGTTGTTCAGGAAATTAACAAGGGTAACATAGAAGAACGAGTTAATACAGAGTTGCTAACCGGAGAGTTCACCGAAATAGGAAAGAGTGTCAATGAGATAACCGATGCTATAAGAGAGCCGTTGAATGAAATAAACATGCTTACCGACGCCGCATCAGAGGGGAAGCTGGATATTAGAGGAGACGTAGAGAAGTTCAAAGGTGCTTTCGCTGAGATCATTCAGGGTATAAACAACACTCTTGACGCAGTGGTCGAGCCGGTGAAAGAGGTAGAGGCGGTTATGAAGCGTATGGCTGATAATGATTTCACAACCCCGGTGAAGGGGGAATACAAAGGAGAGTACGAGCTACTGGCTAAAGTCACCAATGAAGTGAGGGCTCGGCTACTGCGCGTGCAGGAAATCGTGCAGAACATCGCCGCTGGCGACCTGACGGACCTGGATGAGTTAAAGCAGATTGGGCGGCGCTCTGAGAATGACAACCTGATACCGTCATTCATCCGCATGATGGAGAGCATAAAGGGTCTGGTGGCAGAAGCGGGAATGCTTGCTGAAGCAGCAGTGGAAGGGAAGCTCGACACACGTGGTGACGCCAGCAAGTTTGAGGGCGACTTTGCTGGGGTCGTGCAGGGGATAAATGACATGCTCGAAGCCGTGGTAGAACCCGTCCGGGAAGTAATGCGAGTGTGCAACGCACTTGCCGAGGGTAATCTTTCCGCGCGGATAGAAATAGAAGCAAA
>JAGGTG010000008.1 GCA_021163905.1 Candidatus Aerophobota bacterium | reverse complement strand
CCTTGAAATCACAACTAAGTCTATTGATTTTGAAAACCAGAAGGTAGAGGTGTTGCTTTATAGAGAAAATTATCATCTAATATATGTATGTAAAAGCTCATACTTACCATCCACTGAATCTGGTACGTCTCGGAGTTTTTGCCCTTTCCACCGTGATCTGCTCCAGATAAATGGTTCACCTTTTATTACTGGCGTTCCAAATTTCATCCAGAAGGAACGATTTGGAGATTTCAAATCAAGAATACCTTTTAAATTCGAAACATACGATATCATGGAAGCTGAAACGGCTTTGGCATCTACAGATCCTTCGGGAATCGTCTTAGGAAATGGGGTATCCCCATAACCAAGATCCCATCTACCATAAATGGAAAGTGGTTCATTAGGATCCGTGAAAGTAATTAACGCTTTAGCTGACTCGATATCATTCACATTGCTTATTTGAGATAAAAATTGTCTTCTACGGGCCGGGCGATCCTCTGTTGCCAGCAGCTCATCTCGAATCACCTGCGACACGGGAAAATTAATACCCAAAATATAATCGGGTTGCAAAAGTTCATGGTCATATTCTTTAGACAGCCCTTCAGGTTTTGTGATAACCTGATAACCTCCCTTACCATCTGGCTTAAAATAAACAAAACTCTGATAAGACATTTCCACCAGGCCTATTTCTCTGGTTTTTGTATCTACAACCATATAGCCGTTCATATATGTTCCTGAGGTCTCCAGGGAAAGATACCTGAAGAATTCATCCATTGAACTGGCAAACTGTTCTGCAAGTATGGCTCTCCAGAACATCCACAGAGAATGGATTTTTGGTTTGGTAAAGGTCGCATGGTGAGTTGTCTCGTTAAACATAATCCCCTTGTTGTTATAGCCAAAATCCGAGTTTGATCCCAGAACTCCCGGAAAGATCTGATTAACCGTGAAATAGTCACCATTGATGTAAAAGTTTGCTGCCATACTCTGATCCAGAAAGCCAAACCAGGAGTTATGAGCTATGAAAATATCATTATCAGTTTTTTTAACAAAAGCAGAACACTTTGAGGGATGTTCTCTATCAAGCACATCAAACAAATCACAGAAAGCATTGATAAAATATATATCCATAAAGGACAGATAAGGAGTTTCATAATTTAAGGTCATTTCAGCTGGGGAGAAATAATTAGTTGGAGGAATCCATCTTCCATTAAAATTTAAAGCTTCTGGCCTATCAAATTTTGTCCCGTGATAGATACCAATCAAGCGATAGAGAAGTCTCTGTAGGTTTTTACGAAGCGCAGGATTGCTCTGCCTTTGTATGTAATTTAATGTGTATTTGTAGTTATTAATCAGTACTTTCTCAGCAGCTGCCATTTCTTCATGTGTCGGCGATGTCTGCTTAACAAAATTGGGAGTTTGATCAATTAAAAAAGCTATATCCCACAGATTATCCCTTGCAGCAACAATTTGCTCTTTCAGCAGTTTCCCCTGTATAAACCCTGCTTCATACTCTGCCTTATACACATTATTATCAATAGAAACAACACTGAGGTTAAGTATATT
>JAGGTG010000171.1 GCA_021163905.1 Candidatus Aerophobota bacterium | reverse complement strand
AAAAAGAAAGATGGCGGAATATGAGAAGTTGTTGAAATGTTAGGTGTTAGGTATTGGGTATTGGGTATTAGGTAAAAAAATAGGTATCGGATTATCATCTTACCCAACCCACATCACCCAGAACCCAATACCCATCACCCAACACCCAATACCCGAAACCCAACACCCATTACCTAATCCATATAATTTCTGTAACCTCTTTCACTTCAATATGTTAGGAGGTGAGACCTCCAACAAATAAGGCTGTGAAGATTTTATTGACAGGGGGAATTTTTACAATAAAGTAAGTATAGTGAATAAAAAAATATTTTTTTATTCAGTTAAATATTATGATTAGAAATATTGTTTTACAGCATAAGCTAGAGCAAGAAAAAATCCTCTCTCACGATTATATTTTAAGAGAAAATCTTGACTTTGCTAAAAAATATTTAGATAGCGATTTAATAAAAGTAATCACAGGAACGAGAAGAGCGGGTAAGTCAATTTTCTCTTTCCTCCTTTTAAAGGATAAGGAATTCGCCTATTTAAATTTTGATGATGAGGAACTTCTGAAGATAAAAAATTATGATGAGATTGTAAAGGCAATTTTTGAGGTTTATTCTGAAAGTAAATATATTCTGTTTGATGAGATTCAAAATTTAGAAAAATGGGAAATTTTTGTCAATAAACTTCAGAGGAGGGGATACAATTTAATTTTAACAGGTTCTAATGCAAAACTTTTAAGTAAAGAACTGGGAACGGTTTTAACGGGTAGATACATTCCTGTAGAGATTTTCCCTTTCAGCTTCAGAGAATTTCTATCAGCAAAAAATTTCAAGGTAAAAAAAGAATATTTAAGTCTGCCGGAGACCAAAGGCAAAATCCTGGGCTATTTAGATGAATACCTTAAAAATGGCGGTTTTCCGGAGGTGACTGTAAAAAATTTATCTCCAGAAACTTATTTAGAAACCCTTTTTGATGCTGTCTTGTTTAAAGATGTAGTAAAAAGATACAGAGTAAGATTTTCTCAAGAAATTTATGACCTCGCAGTTTATTTAGTGACTAATTTTTGTTCGGAATTTAGTTTTAACAAGTTAAAAAATATTTTAAAATTCAGAAGCACAAATACCGTCCAGAAATATTTAAGATACTTGGAAGAAGCCTATCTTGTTTTTCCTCTAAACAGGTTTTCTTTTAAAGCGAAGGAACAGGTTAAATCTCCCAGAAAAATTTATCTTGTTGATAATGGTTTTATTCTGGCAAAAGCGTTTAGATTTTCTCAGAATATAGGTAGGTTAATTGAGAATCTGGTTTTTGTTGAAATTTTAAGAAGGGGATATAAATTAAACAGAGATGTTTTTTATTATCAAACAAGAAACAAAAAGGAAGTTGATTTTGTTTTGAAAAAAGGAGCAAAGATTGAAGAATTAATGCAGGTATGCTATGAGATAAGTAATTTTGAAGTTGAAAAAAGAGAGGTAAGATCTTTGTTGGAAGCCAGTGAAGAATTAAAGTGCGATAATCTGTCAATTATTACCTGGGATTACGAAGGAATTGAGGAATTTAAA
>JAGGTG010000233.1 GCA_021163905.1 Candidatus Aerophobota bacterium | reverse complement strand
TCAAAGTTGGGAAGGCGGCTCTGGGTGGTAAAGGATAAGCTGGTTATCTGGTCTACCTTGTTTATTTGGTAAGCTTAATACAACCAGACCAACAAGATAAACCAAACAGACCAGACAGACGAAGCAACGAGAAAGACGAAACAGACGAAAAGGACAAAATAGACGAAACCATAAGAGGTTGAGGATGGGTTTAATTAATAAAAAAATTTTAGCCAGAAAAAGGAGAAAGAAAAGAATCAGGAAGAAAGTATGGGGTACTCAGGATAAGCCACGTCTTTGTGTGTATAAAAGTAACAGATATATTTATGCTCAACTTATCGATGATACCAGAGGGGTAACCTTAGCCTGTGCTTCTTCTCTGGAGTACAAAAAGGAGGGAAAGGTAAATTATAAAAGCGTAGAGGTGGCAAAAAAAGTTGGAGAAAAATTGGGAAAAATAGCAATAGAAAAAGGTATTAAAAAAGTAGTTTTTGATAGAAGTGGTTATCCCTACCATGGCCGCATTAAGGCTCTTGCAGATAGCGTAAGAAAACAGGGAGTAGAATTTTAATTAGTAAGAGGTTAAAATGCAAAAGGAAATAATAGAGGAACTTTCGGAAGCACCGGAAGAGATTGGTGAGCTTGAAGAAAGATTAATAAGGGTAAGGAGAGTATTTACTGTTGTTAAAGGAGGGCGCAGAATTGGATTTAATGCTCTTGTTGTAGTGGGAAATAAAAATGGCTGGGTTGGCCTCGGATTGGGCAAAGGAAGGGAGCTTTTACTTGCCATAAGCAAAGGACGGAGAGAAGCCGAGAGGAATCTTATACAAGTTCCCATTGTAAATGATACAATCCCACATGAGGTAATTGGAAAATTTAAAGCCTCAGAAGTTCTTTTAAAGCCAGCTTCTCCCGGGACAGGGGTTATTGCTGGAGAAACCGTCAGGGCGATAGTAGAGCTTGCAGGAATAAAGAATATTCTTACAAAATCCCTTCGTAGTGATAACCCTCTTAACCTTGCTAAGGCAACCTTAATGGGTTTAAAGAGCTTAAGACATCCTCAGGAGATTTTCAAATTACGGGGTAAAGGAGAGAAAATTGAATATCGAGATACTTAAAATACCTCCTGGAGCAGTACATAAAAAGAAAAGGGTGGGGAGAGGTCCAAGTTCCGGTCATGGTAAAACCTCTACACGAGGTCATAAAGGTCAGAAAGCTCGAGGTAGGGGAAAGATTTATCCATGGTTTGAGGGAGGTCAGATGCCCCTGACTCGTAGAGTTCCCAAAAGAGGATTTCGTTCAATTTTTAAGAAAGAATTTGAAATTGTAAATTTAAGTGATTTGAATGTGTTTGATGCGGGAACCAGGATTGATCCAGATCTTCTTAAAGAAAAAGGACTGGTTAAAAAGGCTAAAATGGTTAAGGTACTGGGTGAGGGTGAGTTAGACAGACCTCTTTTTGTAAAGGCTCATTCATTTTCTAAGAATGCTGAGGAAAAGATTCGGAAGGCAGGAGGGAATATTGAGGTAATAAAATGTTAGATAGAATTAGAAGTATTTTTAAAATTCCCGAGCTTAGAAATAGA
>JAGGTG010000122.1 GCA_021163905.1 Candidatus Aerophobota bacterium | reverse complement strand
GCATTAACCCTAATACTACTGTTAAGCTTGGTAGGATTAATAAATAAGCAAACTGCTTATCAGTTAGGTGCATTTATTCTCTATCCTTTAGCTTTGATAAGCCAGTCTCCTTGAAGGAGACTGGCTTGTTTGGTACTACTTACTCAATATCCTTTTCCATTCCTCAGCAACATCATTTAGAGCCTGCTTTGGTGTTTTCTGTCCAATAAGAGCTTTAGCAATTTCTGTCCAAAGAGGTTTCTTTATCGTTCCCCACTCAGGTATTGAGGGCCGAGGAACTGCGTCTTTCATACCGTCTTTAAATGGAAGTACCCAGGATAAGTCTCTTTTAACCCGTGGATCTTCAAAAAAGGATCTTCTATAAGGAATATCCGCACTTTTATAGCACATATATACAGAGGCTTCTCGAGAGGTTAAGTATTTGATTAGCTCCCATGCAGCTCGTTTTCTTTTAGAACCAGCCGCTATCCCAAAGAACCAACCACCCATGGTACTGCCACCTTGCTTTAAACGGGGCAACTCACTCATTCCTACCTTTCCTCTTATAGGAGAATCAGGAGCCTCACACATTCCCCACATATATGGCCAATTTCGCGCCATTGCAAATTTACCATTAATAAATCCGGTATGGATATCTTTTTCTGTATAATTCACCACCCCGGGTGGAACGACTTTATACTTATTACGTAAATCTACCATAAATTGAAGTGCTTTTACTGCAGGTGGCTCATTGACAGTGACATTACCTTGCTTGTCAATTAGAAAACCTCC
The DNA here is from genome assembly GCA_021163905.1 of Candidatus Aerophobota bacterium. Taxonomy (GTDB): domain Bacteria; phylum Aerophobota; class Aerophobia; order Aerophobales; family B3-G15; genus JAGGTG01. Next base: position 819 of record JAGGTG010000122.1, on the reverse strand, counting down.
AGCTTGTGCTACTAGTTCGTTAAAGATACAAAGACAGCCCTCATACTCTTTAGCTGTAAAGGCGTATCCCCACTGATCTGTTACTCCATCACCATTAAAATCCTTGGTCAGCTTCTTAGCATAAGAAATTAGCTCATCCCAGGTGGTTGGGGGTCCACCTAATCCAGCATCAGATAAAAGATCCTTACGGTAGTAAAGCATTCCTATATCACTTGAGTAATCTTTGGCATATAAGTGTCCTTTATAAGTTACAGCATCTATACATCCAGGAAAATAATCGGCCAGATCATCTTTTGTGTAAGCTATGAAAGGATCTTTGCTCCCATCCAGTGGAATTATAAAACCTGCAGCTGCAAATTCAGGGATAAACACGATGTCCATCAGGACTACATCGTATGTCGGTGCGCCTGTAGCAAGCACAGTAATTAAATTGTCCCGTAAGGCAACAGCAGGATAATCAATATGTTCGATTCTAATTCCTGTCTCTTTCTCAAATTTTTGCATCAAAGGAACTAATGATTTATAATCACTAAACTCAGCTCGCATAGCTACAACTATTTTCTCGGACTTATACATTGGTTGTGGTGGTGTAGGAGGAGAAGGAATCTCCTGGGTCAATCCAAGAGAGGCAGTAAATACAACACACCCCACTACTATAATACCTACTACCTTTAAACTTGGAAAAGCCATTTTAACCTCCTTCTTTTTAGATTTAGTTAAATTTACGTTTTAAAAGAGATGGCTTTCATCACCTCCTATAGTAAATTAGTTTTAGAGAATTGTTTAGTCTTACCTCCTCCTTTTACTCTGATTTTTTAT
>JAGGTG010000196.1 GCA_021163905.1 Candidatus Aerophobota bacterium | reverse complement strand
ATATTTACCTTACTACTTACTCCAAAATCAATGGTATTACCAGCTATAGCTATTCTTATTGCTACAAGAAGAGGATCATTTGATCTTTTTACTTCCTCCTTTAGCCGGGGGTATAGTTTTAGGGCAATTTTATTATACTTTTCTTTTACTTTTTTGTAAGGATCAGTTGAGTTTGTAAATTTTCTGATGATTGCATGAATTATTCTTCCCATCTCCGGGGGCGTGCTATTTAAAGAAAGATGTGGGATCATTGTTGCTATTTCATCCAGAACTTTTTTCTGTTTTACCTTATCCTGCGTGGCAAGTCGAGCTGCATCTAAACCCTGTCTGAAAAAACAGGGAATACAATCCAGATAGGTTTTCATCTTTTAAACCCTCATTTTACCTTCACTTCTAACATTTTATCCAGGGCTTTTTTTGCTCTTACGGCTATCTCTTCCGGGACTTTAACCTCGTACTGCATATTTTCCAGTGCTAAGGCTACTTTTTCCAATGTTATCATTTTCATATCTTTGCAGATAGCCTCCTCTGAGGCCGGATAAAACATCTTATCGGGATTATGAGTTTTAAGATTGTAAATTATACCATTTTCGGTTCCTACGATAAACTCTTTGGAGCTCTCTTTAAAAGCATACCTTGCCATTTGAGCTGTAGAACCTACGTAATCTGCCATCTTTGTAACCTCAGGCTGGCACTCAGGGTGAACCATAACCTTTGCCAGAGGATGATTTTTTTTTGCCAGTTCGATATGCTCAGGTTTAATACCATAGTGATGGACATAGCAAAAACCATCCCAGAGGATAATTTCCTTATCTGTTTTGGAGGCTACAAATCTGCCAAGATTTTTATCAGGGACAAATAGCACTTTTTTTTCCTTTAATGAATTTACAACTTCCACAGCATTTGCAGAGGTGCAGCAAATATCACTTTCTGCTTTAATGGAAGCTGATGAGTTTACATAACTTACAACTGCTGCATCAGGATATTCCCTTTTTTCTTCTTTCAACCTTTCCAAAGTGATTGTATCCGCAAGAGCACAACCTGCCCTCTTTTCAGGTAGAAGAACTATTTTATCAGGATTAAGTATGGAGGCCGTTTCAGCCATAAAACGTACTCCGCAAAAAACAATCACCTTTGAGGTTGTGGTAGCTGCTATTTTGCTTAAACCAAGCGAATCTCCGGTAAAATCAGCTATTTTTTGTATCTCATCTCTTTGATAGACATGGGCCAGGATAATAGCTTTCCTTTCCTTTTTTAAACTGGTTATTCTCTTAATCAAACTGGTTTTTTCCATTTTTTATCTTTTTGTTATTTAATGAAATTAATCAGTCATTAGAACTTTTAATATCCAGGATAGGACTTCCCTCCAGGGCATCCAGACCCCTGACAAAAATTATATTTTTCTCTCTTTTTAAAAACTCCACCTTAGTTAAACCAATAGGATTAGGTCTTACAGGAGATCTTGTGCTAAAAACCCCTCTCTTAGGAATACTGATATTACCTCGTGGATGAACTTGAAGGACTTTTCTATCCTGGGGTGAAATCTTATGAAGCCAGAAAATTATCCAGAGGTATTTAAATTTCTCAATCCCCTCAAGGGCTTC
>JAGGTG010000044.1 GCA_021163905.1 Candidatus Aerophobota bacterium | reverse complement strand
TCGCCAAAAAGAGGGTTTCCTTAGGGATACCCAGGAGCCCTTTAAAGAAGATTGTTCCAAAGAAAAAATGTCCCAATTTCAGACTTTTCGTCTGTTTGGTGTATTTGGTCTGTTTTGTTTAAAGCAACGTTGAACGTAGAACCTCGAACATAAAGCGCATTAACGCATCTACGCATTAACTGAAAAACTGACTAACCGAACAACCGACAAACCAGACAACTGATTAACTAACCAACCCTTTATATCCTATATCCCTGCGATAGTGCATTCCCTCAAAGCTGATCTTCTTAACAGCCCTGTATGCCGTTTCAATTGATTCCTTGAGATTCTTTCCCATTCCTGTAATCCCAACCACCCTTCCTCCGTTGGTAAGGAACCTGCCATTCTCTCTTTTAACTCCGGCACAAAAGGCAAACACATTCCTTATTCTTGTAAGATTATCCAATCCTTCTATAGGTTTTCCTTTCTCGTAGCTACCGGGGTACCCTTTAGAGGCAAGAACAACACATGTGGTAGCATGAGAACGCCACTTAAGATCTACAGCATCGAGCCTCTGTTTATCTACAGCCTGGAATAGTTCCATTATATCGTTAAAAAGTCGCGGAAGAATAACCTGGGTTTCAGGATCTCCAAATCTGCAGTTGTACTCCAGCACTTTTGGCTCACCGGAGTGAATCATCAAGCCAAGATAGAGAACCCCTTTATAAGGGGTGCCTTCTTTTTTCATTCCCTCCAGAGTTGGGATAACAACTCTATTTATTATCTTTTTAAAAAGCGATGGCCTTAACGGTGCGGGAGAATAAGATCCCATTCCTCCTGTATTTGGCCCTTTATCCCCATCATATGCTGGTTTATAATCCCTGGAGGAAACAAGCACCTTAAAAGAAACACCATCGGTAATTACAAAAAAAGACAGTTCCTCACCCTTTAATCTTTTCTCCACCACTATTCTCTCTCCTGCTGAGCCAAATATTTTATCCTCCATGAGCTGACGGGCAGCCTCAATAGCCTCCTCTTTTGATCTGGTTACAATTGATCCCTTACCTCCTGCAAGACCATCTGCCTTTACAACCAGGGGCTCTTTTTGTTCATCTATATAATCTATAGCCTTTTTTAAGTCAGAAAAAGTCTCAAATTCCGCGGTGGGTATGCCGTACTTTTTCATAAATTGTTTAGCATAAACCTTACTTCCCTCAAGACGTGCAGCTTTCCTGGAAGGACCAAAAATCTTTAATCCCTCTTTTTCAAATTGATCAACTATTCCACCTACCAGAGGAGCCTCAGGCCCAACTACGGTAAAATCTATTTTCTCCCTCCTGACAAAACTTATCAGAGAAGAAAAATCCTTTTCATAAGGAAGCTCTCTGCAAATAGCCACTTTTTCAATACCTCCATTACCGGGAATGCAGAATATCTCATCCACCCGGGGACTCTGCGATATTTTCCAGCAAAGGGTATGTTCTCTTCCTCCTCCTCCAATTACAAGAACTCTCATTTAAACCCTCCTTGAACTCTTTAAATAAAGGATCAAGCTAATTAAGGGGGCAATGCTTTGCATTTCCCCCTTAACGCTTGCGCTGCTCCCCCTAAGGGGCTCCCTGGGTATCCCACGGAAACCGGCCTCGCTATAGTTTGGTATCACCTCTAACTTTA
>JAGGTG010000039.1 GCA_021163905.1 Candidatus Aerophobota bacterium | reverse complement strand
TCCAGAGAAGGTAAAATCTTGTCATAGGAGATAGCTCTTCTGCAATTCCGTTGTGGAGAATTTGCCTCACAGTGTAATCCGTAACGATTTCTCTAACGTACTCAAGCAGTGTTTTTGGGGTTATTTCGTTCCCTTCATAATCCTCAATTTTTCTGTATTTTCCAAATATCTCAATCGCTGAGCCTATGGCGGCGATGAAGTAATCCGCACCACTAATTCCCCAGAAAGTTTTAAGCTTTTTGTGTATCTGCTTTTTGATTTCCTCTTTAACCTCGTTCAGCCAGCCAGTTTCCTTCCTTTCCATCTTCCGGCAGACGAAGTAGATTGAGGATGCCAGAGCGGCAGATTCCTTTGCTCTCAGTCTTGCCTTCATCTCTGTGTCAATGGGCCAAGAAGCAGTAACAACAAGTCCAGATTCAAGAAGAGAATTTATCAGCGTTTCCCAGCCAGAAGTTGACTTGTGCGTATAAACGATCGTTGCAATTCCGTTTGGCTTCAGAACCCTTGAAATTTCCTTAAATGCTTTCTTGAGCATTTCTTCAAAGTATTTCTTTCCTGCTTCATATCCTCCTTCTTGGTGTGAATAAGCCACTATTTCCTTTGATTTTGGCGTTAGCGGAGTCATAAAAAGCTCAGGATAAAGGTCTCCAATGCTCCTTTTAAGCCATACATAGAAAAAGTCAGAAAGATAAGAATATGGGACATTGTCATAATATGGCGGATCCGTGAAAACAGCATCAAAGTAGTTGTCTGGATAAGGAAGCTCTGTTGCAGAAGCTTGGGTTACAACCACATTTGTATTCCTTTTCTTATTCATAGTTCATATCCTCTCTCTTTTAGCTTTCTTAAAACAAAGTCTTTGACTTTTCCTGCAAGTTCTATAGCAAGTTTTGCCTCCTCAACAGGAGGGAAATAAAAGTCATCTATGTATCTTATTTCTACAGCATAGTCTGTTAAAGATACAATGTCTTCACGATTTAAGTTGTTAAATTCCTGGTCAATTTCAGAGCACATTTTTATAAGCTCTGCTATATCATGAGTTCTCCTAATCTCTTTGTTGTTAAAGACAAGATATGCTTTAAGATATTTTTCTGCACATTGTTGTGCATGAAAGCAGATAGCATCAGTTGCCGGGTTTTCCATAGTAATTTCGTCTTTGGCAATTTTCAGGTCACTTTCTGCCTTTAAAATCCACTTTCTGACAGTATCTTCATTCATATCTCAATGCCTTCTTTTAAAACATAATATGTCAGATAACCAACATCATTTTTTCTTTCTTCAACAACACGAAAAGACTGTATGATTATGTCGTTAGGTATACCAAAACAGGCAAGCTCCATCTTTATTTTAGCAATAATTTTCCTTTTCTTTTCTCTGTCTAAATCGCTATTTACAATTACGAAGCAATCCCAATCACTATCTTTTTTGTGATCACCCCTTGCACGAGAACCGAAAAGAATTATTTTTCTGAGTTTAATATTGAATTGACTTAAAACTTTTTTTATTGTTGTTTTTATCAACTCCTTAGTTTCTTTATCGGTTGTAAGATTGCTGTTAAATTTTTCAGCAAATTTTCTCTTTGCAAGAGGTGTATATTCTGGAAAATTTTCAATAAATTTCATATAAAGCTCCCTAACACAGTATTCACATCCTCCATCAGCT
>JAGGTG010000011.1 GCA_021163905.1 Candidatus Aerophobota bacterium | reverse complement strand
GTTTATAGGTATGGCACGCCATTCTGCTACCCGCCACCACCATAGCCTTAAATTTTCCGTCAATATTCTCTTTAAAATGTCTTGCTATATCCTTAGCTATTACTCTTATTCGCTCTGGATTTTCAAGTACTACCTTTATAGCATTTAGCCTCTTTTTAACCTTATCTTCTATTCCTTCTCTTATCTTTTCGGGAAGTTCTTCAAACTCTGTCTCTAAAAATACCTCAAGCAGATCTTTCTTTAACTGAACCTTTTTTTCAAGCCTTGGCTGCAAAAATCATGGTGAGGGTTTTGCCACTACCCTGCCAGTGCCATACGAGACCTTTATTTTTCTCCTCTTCACCCTTAAGATTCTTAATAACTCTGTTTACCATCTTGTTAGCGGCTCTGTACTGCATATATCTGGTTATGACTTTGGTGGCATTACCCAGCTCTATCCTGAAAAAAAGATAATTCCTGATAATATCAAGCAGAACATTCCTTGATAACATCAGGGCTGTGGAGTCAATTGAATCCTTTCCCTTATCATGCCATTCGTGTGTTATAGGTTCATCCTGCCATGGGACAATGGGAAAATACCGTGCAATACTTTCAGCTGCGACTCCTATCTGAACATATTTATAAAGTTCAGGCACAAGCCCTTCATAATCCTTAATTTGCTTGTAGGCTGTGTACCAGCTTGTCTGTATACTTAATGGATTTTTGCATTCAATATTCACCAGAGGGATACCGTTTATATAGAGTATAATGTCCACTCTTATAGTCTCCTTGCCATAATAATAAACCTGCCTTGAAACTATGAATTCGTTGTTTTCAAGATCTTGAAAATCAAAGAGTCGGATATACTTTACTACCTTCTCTTTCTCAAACTTCACCGGAATGCCAAACTTATAGAAGTTAAGGATACGCCTTGCGCCTTCTATACCTGTGCCGGTGAGTTTAAGTTCATTCAATGCTTTGTTTATCTCCTCATCCCCAATGCCAGATTCTTTATTTATTCTCTCCAATGCCCTTATAAGATTTGGGATGAGCAGAGGCTCCTCATAGCTGTCCCTCTCAAGGGTATCAGCAGAGACAAGTCTCCATCCCTTTTCTTCGAGTTGGTTGATTATGTAGTCTTCGCAGAGATTAGATTCATTAAAGGCTTTCATTTTTCAAATAACTCTTTTATGAGATTTTGTTTAGATATCTCAAGATACTCAGCTACGTCAACCAGGATGTTATTTAGTGTCCCAATCTTAATAGGGTTGTGAGCTGGTATTGTTATTTTGTGTTCAACTCTTTTAAAGTTGGACACCAATCGTATATGACTTCCTGTCTGTCTAACAACTTTATACTCGTACTTACTGAGAAGTTTTGCCAATTTCTTCCCAGATAAATCGCGAGGTATCTTAGGCATAGGCAAACGTCTCCTCCCGGACTATGTGTAAACGAACAATACTGGGTATTTCTTCATCTTTATCAAAGTGGCACTTCAAAGCATCCTTAATGTTCTCTTTCAGCTCTTCTAAAGTATCCGCTTCAGTAAATATAGATTGCCCGAGTGCCCTTGCTGTATAGCCTCCTTCAGGATCTTCTTCTACCATAAAAATTATCTCTTTTACCTTCATTTATACCTCCTCGTATAATATGTGTGTAGTTAGGATAATAGGTACATGGTTAGCTA
>JAGGTG010000214.1 GCA_021163905.1 Candidatus Aerophobota bacterium | reverse complement strand
AGATGAAGCTGTAATAAAACTGTTAAACATTATATACAAGAATTCTGAGCTATCTCAAAGGGAGCTGGCAAAAGCTATCGGTAAAAAATATAGGACAGATAATGACACCCCCTAACCCACAACCCAACACCCAATCCATAAAAGAAAAATGGCTGATATAAAGTGCAAGGAAGAGGTTTTAAAAATTGGATGAAGAGTAAGTTATTTATTATTGCAGGCCACAATGGAGCAGGTAAAACTACATTTCTCAAAGAATTTGTTAAGCATGAGAAATTAAAATATATAGATGCTGATGAAATAGCTAAGGATATCTCTGCAGATAGATTTTCTCTCTTATTTATTAAGGCGGGGAAGATAGCCCTTAAAAGAGTGAAGAAATTTAAAAAGGAAAGATCAGATTTTGCTGTAGAAACAACACTATCTGGCAAAATGTGGAAGCCAATTATTGAAGATTTTAAGAAAAATAACTATCATATAACAGTATTTTTTATCTATCTGGATACACCTGAGGAAGCGGTAAAAAGAATTGGAGTCAGGATAAATAAAGAAGGTCATTATGTTTCTAAAGATGTGGTTTATAGAAGATATGTTAGAAGTATTAGAAACTTCTGGTTTGTCTATAGAGCTTTGGCTAATACATGGATTCTAATAAATAATTCTCGGGATACTCCATTTTTAGTAGCATACGGAGAAAAGAAAAATTATACTATAATAGATGAGGAAAATTTTGAAAGATTTTTATCTATTGCTAAGAAAAAGGAGAGGTGATGAAAACAAGGAGACAGGAGTCTAAATCTATCTATCAAGAGATGATAGAAATACTTACAATATTTACTAAAGCTGTAAGGAAAGCTCAAGCAGAGAACAGAAAATTAGGTTTGCCCAATGTTTTTTGTGATGGAGAAAGAATTTTTTATCAATTGCCCGATGGAAGAATTACTCTAAGAATTTCCAGGAGTCTTTTACATGGTTTTGCGAAAAAGTGAAATTTCGCTGGATCCATGGATACGGGGTCGTAGGATTATCTTTTGCACTATGACCCCTCATACCCAAACAGTCAGAATACCTAAGCCTTTTTGATAGGAATTTTTTATGCTTTTGCTAAAGAACAGACAGAGCGATGTGTATTATTCGCCTGTCCCCTTTTCCCGTTCTCCTTGCAATTCCTGGGGGTAAATGTGTTTGTACCTATCGGCGAGAGAACATGATTGTCCTTGACATTCTATGGGTGGTATTATATACTTGCGTTCAGAAAATGAACAGGGTTTTAAGATGGAAAGAGATGAAGCTGTAATAAAACTGTTAAACATTATATACAAGAATTCTGAGCTATCTCAAAGAGAGCTTGCAAAAACTGTTGGTATATCTGTAGGCAAAACAAACTATGTAATAAAAGCCTTGATAGAAAAGGGTCTTGTAAAAACATCACGATTTCTAAACTCCAGAAACAAATGGGCCTACAGATACATCCTCACCCCAAAAGGCATCAAAGAAAAGGCAAGGATAACAAGGGATTTTATAAAAAGAAAAATGGCGGAATATGAGAAGTTGTTGAAATGTTAGGTATTGGGTGTTAGGTATTGGGTGTTAGGTGTTGGGTGAAATGGGTGATTTTAGGAATTTAAAAGTTTGGAAAGATGCAAAAGATATAGCAGTTGAGATATATAAAATTACGGAAG
>JAGGTG010000037.1 GCA_021163905.1 Candidatus Aerophobota bacterium | reverse complement strand
GTAAATGAAGAGTAAAATTTTTATTTATATTTCCACAATAGTAGGAATTGTGTTTTTTTTCCTGGTTTTTTATTTTTTTAACATTACGAAAATATTTTCCCATATGGTGGGGATAGGTCCCCTGGGAATTGGAGTTTTTATAATAGATGTTTTTTTAATTATGCTTATTGGAGGTTTTTCTTGGCAGATAATTCTAAAATCTTATGGACATCACCTTCCCTTTAGGGATGTTCTTGTAATAAAGATCATTAGCTTTGCTATAAGTTATCTTACGCCATCCATGTATGTTGGAGGAGAGCCTATACGTATTTATCTTATGGGAAAAAAATGTGGAATATCAATGACCAGAATAGGAGCTACAGTGGTAGTTGATAAGTTTGTTGAGCTTGGAGCCGGTCTTTTTTATATTTTTCTGGGAAGTGTCTATATAATGATACATTATGATCTTCCTCCTCAGATTTTTACGGCGGTGTTGGTTCTTAACGTTATCCTGGTTAGCTCGGCAATTCTTTTTTTAATTGGTTTTATTTACAAGGCAAAACCCTTTTCTTTACTGGCAAATACTTTAAGGAAGGTGAAAATATTTAAAAAACCGGTAGAAAAGGCAATACCTACTATTTTGAGATTGGAAAAGGATATATCCTCCGCCTTCGGGAAACATGGGAAAAGCACTTTAAAAGCTTTTTCTTTAAATCTTGTTAGTGCGGGTCTCATTTTCATTAAGCCTTTTATTTTCTTTTATTTCTTGCATATTTTACTTACCCTGTCCCAGCTTGCTCTCCTTTTTGCCTTAACTCACCTTCTTCTTGCATTCCAGTTTACCCCGGGTGCTCTTGGCGTCTTTGAATGGGGTGAGGTTGGTATATTTAGTATAGTTGGCATTCAATCTGATAAAGCTCTTGCCTATGCTTTAATGGTTAGAATTGCTGATCTGGGAGTGGTAGCAGGTGCTGGAGTCATGGGTATACATATGGGGGTTAAGTATCTTTGGGGAAAAAATAAAGATGAGAATTTGCATAGTTTCTGACCAGACTTTTCCTGCCTGGGGAGGAGAAGGTGTAGCAACACAAAATCTCTGCAGGAAACTTTCTCAAAGAGGACACTATATTCTTCTTTTAACTTCAAATGTTCCTCATCCTCCAGAAGTTGAGGGTATAGATATTGTAAGATTTCCCAGTTTTTTTATTCCTCGAAAGGGTTATTTTTCAATTGCTTTTTTCCCAAAGATCATCTCTATTCTGAAAAATAAAAATATTCAAATTGTCCATGTTAATTTACCCACATTTCTTGGCTGGCAGGCTTTACTTGCTGCAAGGCATCTTGATATTCCAAAAGTTGTAGGTTTTCATGTTCAGGTTGGCAATGTTATTCCTTTTTCCTCCTTTTGTTTTTCTCTACTTAGTAAATTGCTGGAGATCTGGTTTTCCTATTTTTATAGATCCTTTAACCTTTTGATAAGTCCATCTAATCTGGGGAAAATAATTTTATCCCGGTACTGTCCCGGGAAGGTTGAAGTTGTCAGTAATGGGGTTGATCTTAGTATCTTTAATTTAAGTGTAGTATCTTCACAGGAAGGAAAAAAATTCAGGGATAAATTTAATCTTGGAAGAGAATTTTTCCTGCTTTACGTTGGAAGGTTAAGTAGAGAAAAAAACGTAGGGTATCTTTTACAGATTATCCGT
>JAGGTG010000060.1 GCA_021163905.1 Candidatus Aerophobota bacterium | reverse complement strand
TGGTATCACCTCTAACTTTACTGCAGCTCGGCCTCCCGCTTTTTGGCTGTGCTATACTCTGGTGAAGAGCTAACTTATCTGCTCGCCAAAAAGAGGGTTTCCTTTGGGATACCCAGGAGCCCTTTAAAGAAGATTGTCCCAAAGAAAAAATGTCCCAATTTCAGGAGGGAGTCTATTGACAGTTATAAGATAATAGTTAAAATTTGCAGAAATTTCAGCAAGAGGTATTTAAAACATGAGGTGTCAAAATACTCTCCATCAAGAGGCAAGAGAAAAATTAGAACAGGTGGGAAAAGCTGATATTCTGGTTGGTATTCCCAGCTACAACAATGAACAAACCATAGGCCAGGTAGTAAGAGCTGTTCAGTGTGGACTTGCTAAATATTTCCCAAATCAAAAAGCCGTAATCATGAACTCGGATGGTGGTTCCACCGATAAAACCAGGGAAATTGTCAGGAAAACCAGCATATACACGGATTTAGATACTATCCTGGTAGAGCATCCGGTAAATCCTGTCAGAAGTGTGGCAGCTCCCTATCGTGGACTTTCCGGGAAGGGAAGTGCATTCAAAGCTATTTTTGAGATGGCATATGAGCTGGATGTTAATGCCTGTATAGTGGTAGACTCAGATCTTAGAAGTATAACTCCTGAATGGATACAACTCTTAGCTGGACCTGTACTTATTAAGGGTTATGACTACGTTGCGCCTTACTACTCACGCCATAAATATGATGGGACAATTACCAACTCAATAGTCTATCCTCTCACCAGAGCTCTTTACGGGAAAAGAATACGCCAGCCTATTGGTGGAGATTTTGGATTTTCACGCCGAATGATAGAGAAGTTTTTAAGCAAGGATGTATGGGATACAGATGTTGCCAGATATGGAATAGACATCTGGATGACTACCATCGCCATCAATGAAGGTTTTAAAATATGTCAATCATTTCTCGGTGCTAAAATTCACGATGCCAAAGATCCTGCTCAATCACTCGGTCCTATGTTTAAGCAGGTTGTGGGTACTCTGTTTTACCTTATGACTCAATATGAAGATAACTGGAAAAATATGAAAGGGTCTTATCCAACTGCTATGTATGGATTTCGCTGTGAGGTTTTTCCCAAACCTGTAGCTGTTAAATTAGAATCAATGATTGAAAAATTTAAGATCGGGGTTATGGAAAATAAGAACTACTGGTACTCTTTTCTGCCCAAAAAAAGAGTTGAAAAGATAGAAGAGATTGCCCATCTACCCCGGGAGAAATTTAACTTTCCCGTTGATCTTTGGGTAAAGGTAGTTTATGATTTTGCAATTGCCTACAAAAATAACAAACAAGACGCATCTTCCAGTCAAGACGGAATTGACAAACTCGTGGGCTCTCTTGTTCCTCTGTATTTTGGCCGTACAGCCTCCTTTGTGAAAGAAACCTATCACATGTCTGACTATGAGGCTGAGGAAATTACAGAGAAACTGTGCAACGAGTTCGAGAAGATGAAGCCCTATCTTATCGAAAGATGGTTTAAATAATTTAAATAAGAGGTTAGAAAAAATTATATTAAACCCATATTTTTGACCCAGAACTCGTTTAATATCTTCCCCGGGATCGCCTATTAATCTTAAATCGTAATTTTTTTCAAGAACTTCTAAAATATCATCGTTTTGTTAAAGCATTCAATTTTGATGGTTAAAAGTATTTC
>JAGGTG010000082.1 GCA_021163905.1 Candidatus Aerophobota bacterium | reverse complement strand
GAAAGAGTAGATTTAAAGTCCTCCTCGCCGCAGGCGAGGAGCTTTACTTGACGTGCATTTAATTTTATTATAGTTTATAAAATGGTTAAACAATTTAAGGAGGTTTGAATTAATTATGGGAAAAGTGGTAAATTTAGATGAAGAGATATGGACCTACCAGGATTATCTTAAACTCCCCAACGATAGGAACACCTATCAGATTATAGGAGGTAAATTGTTTATGACTCCCGCACCTTCTTCTTATCATCAGAGGATCTCGAGGAATCTTGAGTTTATACTCTGGAGCCATGTTAAGAAAAATGATCTGGGAGAAGTGTTTGATGCTCCCATAGATGCAGTTTTCTCTTCGGTAAATGTGGTTCAGCCAGATATAGTATTTATCAGTAAGGAGAAATTGAGAATAGTAAAGGAAAAAGGAATTTTTGGATCTCCAGACCTTATTGTAGAGATAATCTCCCCTTCTACCTCCGAGATGGATATTAAATTAAAAAAAGACCTTTATCAACGATTTGGCGTAAGAGAGTACTGGATAGTTTATCCAGAGGGGAAAAAGATAGAGGTTTTCCGCCTTGAAGGAGGTAGGTATAAGTTAAAGGGAACTTTTCTGGAAGATGATACAATGGAGTCAAAACTTTTCCAGGGGTTAAAGATCAACCTGAGAGAGGTTTTTGGGTAGGTAAGGGTTGGTGTAGATTTTTGATTGGAAAATTTTTCCCTCCCAACTTTTTTCTTTAAACTCTTTTTCCAGTTTTTCTCTCAGAAAAGGTAAAACCACCACCTCTGTTTCATAGTGTCCTGCCTCTATCACGCAAAGCCCGATTGATTTTGCCTCAAGAGTAGCGTGATAGCCAAGCTCACCTGTTATGAAAAGCTCAGCTTTCTTCTGGCAGGCCGGATAAATTAAATCCTTCCCGCTACCTGAGCATATTGCTATCCTTTTAATTTTGCGATGGAGCTTGCCAGCTACCCTGATGTGGGAAGATTTAAGCTTTTCCTCTGTTACTTTAGCAATCTCTCTTAAAGTTTTTCCCTCCTTTAAGGTTCCTATTTTTCCAATTCCAAATTCAGGATTGTCTCTAAGAGGAAGCAGGGGCTTTATTTTTTCAACTTCTAAAATCTCACTCAGGATATCATTTATTCCTCCCGGAGCAATATCAAGATTTGTATGAGCTATATAAATTGAAATATCAGACAAAATAGCCTTTCTAATTATACTGGAAGGATACTTTGAAAAATTAATTTCCTGAAGAGATCTATAGATGATGGGATGATGGGCTATAATTAAATTGGCTTCTTTTTCTACAACCTCCTCAATGACCTCTTCCGTCACATCAAGAGATATTAAGATAGATTTCACGGTAGTATTTTCCTTCCCTAACTGAAGGCCAATTTTATCTTCCGGCAGTGCAAGAGAAGGAGGAGCTATTTTTTCCATAAGATTTATAACATCGCTAATTTTTGGCTGCAATTGTTCCTCGTTAAATTTTTTGTTAAGTAAAATTACATCCTTATTTTTCAAGAATGCAGGATAAAAGTCAAGCCCAATTCTCGTTGATTTTTCGTTGATTGATATATTTTGTTGACAAAAATTGATGATTCATCCCCGAAAATACTGCATTTTATCGATGAATATGTCAACCAAATTAAGCTGGTAGCTATTGACATAATTTTAAAATAGAGTTATTAATTTGTAAAACC
>JAGGTG010000102.1 GCA_021163905.1 Candidatus Aerophobota bacterium | reverse complement strand
TTTCCCTGAATTCTTCCAGAGCCTTAACCTCGCCTTCGAATCTTTCAACCCTTTCGGCTGTCTTTCCAATGTGTTCAAGTGCATGCGCTACATCATGCCCTAAGAGATCTTCAAACATCCTGTGGTAATTGTATATCACATCCGCCATTTCCTCTCCTCGCGATGTCAACGAGAGAGAGCCATTTTCGAATTTCGCCAGTCCTCTCTTCTCCAACTCCTTGATTGCCCTCACGACTTCCGATTTTTCAACACTGCAATCATCCACTATATCTTTCACCTTCAACGGTGAAGCCTTCTCACGATACAGTCTCATTATATCTTCCATCAAGAGTTCGAACCATTCTTTCGCTCCACTCGATTTCGGCATTTTTTCATATCCTCCTTTATGGATTCAAAATATCATTTTTTCTTCACCATTTCAATTACAGATGATACACATCGAGACATGAAGAAATATTCTGCGCCCCAACAACTGATAAATATCTTCATGTCCATCTGCGCAACCCATCATGTACCTCCTCAAGTTTCTCCAGCGGTGTCTTTCCTCCCATCCCTATACCCCATGACTCCCTTTCCTTGTTCCATATATCCTGCCATCTCTTCGCCTTTCTCAGAAATTCTTCCCAGTCCCTACTCCTACCTCCATGTATTATCAAAAAGCTCTCATCATCCACCCTGTGCGAATTCTCCACTATTCCCATCATCTGCTTCGCTCTAAGCGGTATGTTGTACACCTCAGCCCCAAATAACCCCAATATCCTGTTCCATTCCTCCCTCTTCCTTTTACTACCACTGTAAAATTCACTCCCGTTGTCCACCCTTATCCTTATTCCCCTCCTCACGTTGTGTAACCTGAGCCACATCACCACCATCAACACAAACATGAGCCCATATGTCGAGTTCAAATCCCACGAATACGCTGTGAACCTCATCCTCGTCTTCGCATCTATCGCATTCCATTCATACAACGGCAATTTCTTCTCCTTCATGTTCTCATATACATCCTCTGGCAATGCGTTAGAATCAAGAAGATACTTCGTGTCAATCTGTAGTTCTTCAAATGCTTCCAATTCCTCGTAATTGTAGAGGTGTCTTGTTCCCTTACTCTTTGTCCTAATCTTTTTTCTCTTCACCCCATTTCTTCTCAATATAGCCCTCACTGTGCTTTTGGATATATCTATTCCATACTGTCTGAATAGATATTTCGTGAGTCTTACATATCTAAATCCAGTTCTTTTTGCTTCTTCCACGATGAGATTTTCAAGATGTGCAGGAGTTTTGTGTGGTATATGCTTTGGTGCACGAGATAAGTCGTTGAGATTTCCATCTCTTGCTCTTCTCACGGTATTTCGTGATATGCCGAGTATTCTTGCTGTTTTGGACACATTTCCCTTATTTTGCTCGAGGACTTTTCTTACCAAGATTCTTGCTTTTTCTGGAGAAACTTTTCTCAATTCGTGATATACTGAGAAAGGTTGGTTCATTTTGTTGTCCCTCCTTGTGTTAAGGACCTTAGAGTTCTTAGCACGAGGAGGGAACTTATTTTCCTTTGGTGTTTCAAGACTATCCTACCTCCTTTTATCTCGATATATTCTGATATCTTTTCCAACTTTTCTTCATCCATTATACCCAATTCCTTACCCAACAACTGGTTAATAGCGCTATGTCCATCGTGGAAATCACACTCTATATAGTTTGTAACACGCCTTC
>JAGGTG010000123.1 GCA_021163905.1 Candidatus Aerophobota bacterium | reverse complement strand
GCTATTGTAAGTAAAACTAAGATGATTACTACTGCCAGCCCCCAGTAAGCCCATTTTCTCTGAATGCGCTTAAAATCTTCTATACTGTCCCATCTCTTGTTTCTCCAGGCCCATTCGCTTCCCTTTGCGCCCAGGATAAAAGCCATTACGATGTTGACATAGGGTATCAGTGCTATTAAGGAAATGTAGGTCTCATTGCATAAGCCCCAGATCCAGGTGAGGAAAAATGCTCCCCAATTCCATTTCTTTATCTCTGGTGGAATATAGGCTAATTTGCCCTGTCCTGATGTATTTTCTGTAGTTTTTTCATGGTTATTCATAAAATATATAATATGCGTGATAGTGGTTACCGTCAACGATTTTTATCATTGAAATTTATTGAGACAATCCAGTTTCTGTTGTTTCTGATCTTATTAGCCGCTGGATTGCTTCAGGGGAGGCAAAAAAAGAATATTAGCCACAGATTAGCACAGATGAACACAGATTTTGTTGACAGAATGGTTGAGTGTAGGGTAATATAAAGAAACTTAATAGATAAAAAGGGGGTGAGGAGATGAAGAAAATATATTGTTTTCTTTTAAGCTTGGTTATTTTTAGCTTCCTTGGTTTTACCTCTATTGGATCTGCTCAGATTATTGAATACAAGGTAACATCAGGAGGAAAATCTGTAACCTTGACCCATGATTATGAGCTGGATGCTGGAAGTTCAGCCCACAGCCACATTGATGTAAGTACTGACCCATCCATCAGTTCCAATACTCAGTTGCAAGGCGGGATGGATGCCTACATCCGAGGCCAGACAGGAGATGACATGGCCGATGTATACATGGTGATGGAGGATGGAGACACCTCCCAGGTGAGCACGCAGGTAACACCCACCCACAGTGCCTCTATATCTGCCTCTGGTAGTGCTTTGATGGGAGTAGTCCGTGCCGTATCAGGAGATAGCAGGTGCTTTTGTCCTTTCAGCGGTAATTTTCAGGCAGAGGGAACGGCTGGCGGCAGGCAGGCAAATACTTCCTCTACTTATAGTGATGCCCGGGCAGACATCCGTGTAGTTACGCATGGTGATGCGAATCACTGTTGCCATTGCTTTCCTGAAGACCGGATTTATAAGAATCAACCTACTAGCGCCCTTCAACAAGCAGTTGAAGCTACACCCGATGCTGGTCCCAGTTGGGTGCTGGTAGATGAAGGCCAATATGAAGGTGCAGAGATAGGCAACAAAACTAATCTCAATTTATGCGGTGTCTGGGGACAAGAGGATACGACTATCAACGGCCGTAGTGAGGGAGGTTCAACCCTCTATGTCCACGACAGTCCTGGTTTTTACATAAGTGGACTTACTATTGAAGGAGGAAACCAAACTGGGGATGAGGCTGGGGAATTGGGTTGTGGCTTAGAAGCAAGAAGGTGTGAAAATATTATAATTGAAGAAAACACTGTCCAGAACAACGAACGGGCAATCGGTGTGTGGTCCAGCAACAACGCCGAAATTGGAGGAAACACTGTCCAGAACAACGAACGGGCAATCGGTGTGTTGGACAGCAACAACACCCAAATTGTAGGAAACACCATCCAGAACAACACGTTGGGTGGAATCTATGTGGAGGACAGTAGCAACGACACCCAAATTGAAGGAAACACCATCCAGAACAACGAGTCTGGAATCCATGTGTGGTCCAGCAACAACACCCAGATTAAAGAAAACACTGTCCAGAACAGCGAGTATGGAATCTGTGTGG
>JAGGTG010000188.1 GCA_021163905.1 Candidatus Aerophobota bacterium | reverse complement strand
AAAGCTCAAAACTTAGGTTAGAATTGCTAGACCTAGTTTCTGGAAAAGTAAAAGTGGAGAACAAGACTTGGAAGATTCAGTGTGTGATTGATATATATGAACTGGCCCAACGTCTTTTAAAGAGGTGTATAAAATACAAAACGGGAACCCGTTTTAAACTTTATACACCACTTGATTTTAGTTTTGAGTTTACCGTATCACCCATAGTACCCAGGACGAAAATGGGTATTCCAAAAGAAAGAAAAATTCAAGTCGATATACTTCGCCAAATGCTTCTTTTTGAACTGCCTGCTAAGGTAGAGAAACGAAAAAGGAGGCAGAGAAAACCAAATACTAAGACTAATCTTAGTGAAAAGGGGAAATTTAAGCAGTTATCCCTCTTTGACCATAATAGTTGAAACAAAATACTTTTTTACGGTAAAATTGGAGCTTCTTAGATCCCTTAAAGGAAAAAGGGAGCACTTTGATATGCTAATGGGCTAAAGTGCTTATAGGAAGGTTGTTGAAAAAGAAAGGATAGAGAAATGCCCAGAGGGTGGTAAGGGCTTTACCCTGCTTGGAAGCCGTGGCATTGGAAAGACTGCACTCCTTAAGTAGGCATACTCAAGGGCAAACGAAAAGAGGGCATTTATATGTGCAAGGACAAGCAGAAGTGCCTTTATGCTTGAGCTGTGCAGGCAGTTTAAAGGGGGGAAGGAAGATAGAGGCAAATTGGCAGCCAAGGCAAAATGGCATATCCACCTATCTTCACAGGGTTGGAAAGATAAAGAAGTACTCTGTCTTTGATAAGATGGAAAAAGAGACCCTTTGGGATTATATCCTTAAAAACATTGATGGTGGTTTTCTCTTAGATGACCTTGAGAAGGCAGGGTTTTAGATAAGCCATATACTCTATGAGCTATCTGCAAGGTTTGTTATATGCCTTGCAGGAATGGGCCATTTAGGAATGACCAGAAAAAGGTTATCTGGGTGAAGAGGTAAACATTGCCCCACTATTTCCTATCATCCTTGCCATTATGATAGCAATAAGGTTTATCGGCCCTGGAACAGGTGAGAGGGAGCTATATCTACTTGGTAGGATTGGCACAGCACTGGCAGTAGTCCTAAGGTTTTTTATCTATAGGGGTACACCTACACACATTGCCTTCTCAGTTTTCTGTAGAAAGATTGTAGGTGCAGATAAAGCTGGCCTTGCCTACATAGGCATTGGAAGTCTTCTTCCAAATATAGATCACCCAGAAATCCTTATCAGTTGTGTGGAGAAGTCAATAACAAAAAATGTAGGAAAGTTTATTTCTATTGCTCTTTTAGGTTTTGTATTAAACGTAAGTTCTGAATCAATAAATATTGGCTGGCTTATTTCAAGTACTCCCAATTTTTATAGGAAGACAAAATTTCCCAACTCTGCGTTTCTCTGACCCTTGTTGGTACAGCAAATGGGGTTTTAATCGTTCTATTTTCCAACTTTCGGAAACATCATTTTTTAGGGCCAAACGATAAGGATACATATTCTGTTCAGAAACTACTTAATTTCCTGCTTACTGTGCCAGACGCGGAGGATGTGAATCTCTGAACTAACTATACGACAGACAACTCTATTTGGGGCTATAGATGTGTTAGGGCCTGGTTAAGGTATAGGGAAGGTATTAAAGTAAATCAGCGCAGCGCTGTCAAAGCCGTAAGCCCAAAGGGTGCGAAGTGAAACGAAGCAGCTTTGACAGCAAGCGAAGCGGCGTGCTAAACTAG
>JAGGTG010000268.1 GCA_021163905.1 Candidatus Aerophobota bacterium | reverse complement strand
TTATATATAATATCAAGATTTAAAGCACCAAGACCCACAAAATCCATTGATATTTTTCCTTTCACTTACTAAAATAGCATTTTTCCCTCTTCAGTCAAAAAATGAACCAAAGTAACCAAACACACCAAACAAACCAAATACACCAAACAAACCAAATACACCAAACACACCAAATCAACCAAACACACCAAACAGACGAAAAGGACGAGACAATTGACAAATGGGGTTTAAAAATATATACAAAAGGGGAAATAAAAAACAGGAGAAATCTTATGGCCAGGAAAATTACAGAAGAAGATCTTTTAGCTAAAGCTAAAGAACCGGAGATTTTAGCTATGAAATACCATCCTCTTTATAGAGGAAAAATTGGAGTTTCAATTAAAGCTCCAGTTAGAGGATATGAGGATTTTTCTATATGGTATACCCCCGGGGTTGCAGCTCCCTGCAGGGCTATTTGTAAGGATAAAGCTGATGTATTTAAATATACAAATAAAGCCAACCTCGTTGCTGTAGTTAGTGATGGAAGCAGAGTACTTGGTCTTGGTGATATTGGTCCTGAGGCAGCTCTTCCCGTAATGGAAGGAAAAGCAATGATTTTTAAGTACTTAGGAGGTGTTGATGCATTTCCCATATGTTTAAATACAAAGGATCCTGATGAGATAATAAGTGCTGTTAAATGGCTCTCTCCCACATTTGGAGGAATAAATTTAGAGGATATTGCCAAGCCAAAATGCTTTTATATTCTTGAAAAGTTAAAGGAAGAGGTGGATATTCCTGTATGGCATGATGATCAGCAGGGAACAGCTCTTGTTACTCTGGCCGGATTAATCAGTGCCCTAAAGGTGGTTAAAAAGAAACTATCAGATGTTATAATTGCCCTTGTTGGAGCAGGAGCAGCAAATATAAATATTGCAAAATACGCTATATTAGCCGGGGCAAATCCAGACAATATAGTAATGGTTGACAGTAAAGGTATTCTTCACGAAGGTAGGGTAGATTTGAAAGATAAGGAGCCACACAAATGGGAGATGTGCAGGAGGACAAATAAAAAGGGGAAAACAGGTGGAATAAAAGAGGCTTTAGAAAAAGCTGATGTTTGTGTGGCTTTATCAAAATCTGGTCCTGGGGTGATAAGAAAAGAATGGATTTCCAGTATGGCTGATGATGCAATAGTCTTTGCCTGTGCCAACCCTATTCCTGAGGTATGGCCCTGGGAAGCAAAAGAAGCAGGTGCCAGAATTGTAGCAACCGGCAGATCTGATTTTCCCAATCAGGTAAATAACTCCCTTGGATTCCCCGCTGTATTCAGGGGTGCTCTGGATGTTGGAGCAAAAACCATAACTGATGAGATGTGTATTGCAGCATCATATGCTATCTCCCGGTATACAGAGGAGAGGGGATTAAGTGAGGAATATATAATTCCAAATATGGGGGAGGTGGAAATGTATATAAGAGAAGCAGTAGCTGTAGGAATGAAGGCTATAGAACAAGGGGTGGCAAGGATAAATAAAACCGAGGAGGAGTTAAAAAGAAGTGTTTCCTCAACAATAAAGACCTCCCAGGAAATTTTAAAATTTTGTGTAAAGAAGGGATTCATCCATTCCCTGCCAGGGAAGTTCTGAAACCCCCGGGAGTATGCTGAAATTGGGACAGTTTCTTGTAACTATGTGGGCTCCCTGGGTATCCCACGGAAGACGGCCTCGCCATAGTTTTGGTATCACCTCTAACTTCTCTGCAGCTCGGCCTCCGCTTTTTGGCTGTGCTATTTTTTAGTGAAGGGCAAACTCATCTGCTCGCCAAAAAGAGGCTTCCTTAGGGATACCCAGG
>JAGGTG010000005.1 GCA_021163905.1 Candidatus Aerophobota bacterium | reverse complement strand
GATGTATATTATAAGCTAATTGGATGAAATTTGATGTGATTTCTTTACTTCTTGCTTTAATTGTGATAAAATCTGGAAAAGAGTTTGGCTTAAAATAGTTGAAAAATGAAGAGGATAAATAAAATTGTTCTAATCTCTCCAACCTCTACCAGGCCTGGTCTTATATTGAAGTTTTTTAGATTTCCGCCTTTAAACCTGGCGTTATTAGCTGCTTTAGCCCCTGAATATAATTACAAAATAATCGACGAAAATATAGATTCCGTAAAGCTCAACTCAAAGGAAATAAAACAGGCAGATTTGATAGGTTTAACCGTAATGACAGTTCAAGCTCCTCGAGCCTACGAGCTTGCCGATAAATTTAAAAAAATGGGCAAAATCGTTGTAATGGGCGGGATGCACGTAAGTGCTATACCGGAGGAGGCAATAAGGCACTGCAATGCTGTGGTAGTTGGTGAGGCAGAGGGAGTCTGGCCTAAACTTTTGAAAGACTGCGAAGAAGGTAAGCTCAAAAAAATTTATAAAAATGAACAGCTACCTGATCTATCCAATTTACCTTTCCCGCGTAGAGAACTTTTAAAAAGAGAAAATTACATAGTTGCCAATACACTCCAGATTTCCAGAGGATGTCCTTTTAATTGCTCCTTCTGTGCGGTGAGTAGATTTTTTGGTAAAAAATATCGACTAAGACCCATAGAGGAGGTAATAAAAGAGATCAAAAGAATGAAGGAGGATGATAAATTAAGCTATTGGCGAAAAATTATGGGTAAATTCTGGAATAAAATGAATACAGGTGTCTTTGCCTTTCTTGATGACAATATCTTTGGTCAGGCAGATTATGCAAGGAGGTTGTTTAAAGCTTTAATACCTTTAAAAATACTTTGGGGAGCTCAGACAAGTGTAAATATAGCCAGACCAGAAAATGAAGATTTGTTGGAACTTGCAGCTAAGAGCGGGTGTAAATTCGTGTTTGTGGGGTTTGAGAGTATTAATCAATCCTCTTTAAATGAGGCAGCTAAAAAAATCAACAAACCGGAGATGTACAAAAAAGCTGTGGAGCTCTTTCATAGGTATGGAATTTCTGTTCTGGGAGCTTTTATATTTGGTTTCGATTCTGAAGATAAGAGTATTTTCAAACGTACGGTGGATTTTGCCAAAAGCATCAAGTTAGATTTAGCTCAATTTACCATACTTACACCTCTACCAGGCACAGTACTAATGGAAAAATTAAAGAAAGAAAAAAGGATAATAGAGAAAGACTGGTCAATGTACAGTTTTGGAACTTCCGTTTTTAAACCTCTGAAAATGTCAACTCAGGAGTTAACAGAAGGAGAAGAGTGGGCTATACGGAAATTTTATTCCTGGTCATCAATTTTAAAAAGGCTTCCTTCTCTAAATGATTGGTCAAGACTTATACTTTATATAGTTTCTAATATTGCTTACCGGATTCAGTCTTTTCAAATGTTAAATTATAAAAGATACAAGCTTGAAGCTAATTTTGAAAAATCAGTTAGTTAACCGTATCAAGTCATCTAGGATCGCAGGTTGTTTCTTATTTAGACCTGGTAATATAGTGATTAGATTAAACTAAACCATCTTGTTTTAATGAATCTGCCAATTAGATAAGTGATTCCAGATCCCAACAGGTGTGATTGACACAATTGAAGAAGGATGGTAGTATGTTTATGGTTAGGATATTTTAGGGAAGTAGTGGTTGCCCTGCAGTATGTTATCTATTGCCAAGAATTGAATGTTGTGTAATTGAATAAATTAAGCTCTGGTGCGGGCAGCAATCTCTACCACTACCTCAAAACTACAAAGGTTCTTTCCATGAAAAGAAGCCATGCTAAAAGTACAAAGATATATCATATAC
>JAGGTG010000045.1 GCA_021163905.1 Candidatus Aerophobota bacterium | reverse complement strand
TCAGCATTATAGCTATTTCACTGTGTCTTTTTTTTCTTGTCTTGCTTTATCCTTCCATGATAGATGGGAAGATCATTAGTTATCTGGTTGGAGGATGGAAAGAACCCGTAGGGATAGCCTTATATATGAATGGATTTGCCTGGGTTACATCCTTTATAGGAGTGGTGATTTGCCTTCTCATCTTAATTTATGCAAGGGATAACAGAAATTACACGTATGATTTTTATTTTTTATTTTTAATTTTAATAGGAGGTATGCAGGGAGTTATACTAACTCAGGATTTATTTAATATGTTTGTTTTTTTTGAAATCCTTTCTATAGCTTCCTACATCCTTATTGCCCATTCAAAAAAGTCCAAATCTGTTATAGCAGGTTTTAACTATCTTTTAATAAGTAGTCTGGGGATGGGATTTTTTCTCTTAGGAATAGTGCTTTTTTACGGGCAGACAGGTGTTTTATCTCTTAGAGAGGGAGCTCATTTAATAGATGAACTTGGTAGAGGTTCCAGAATATTTGCTTTTTCTCTTTTGCTTATCTGTGTAGGGATAGGGATTAAAGCCGCATTTGTTCCTTTGCACACATGGCTTCCCGGTGCTCATGCTTTTGCTCCCCATCCTGTATCTGCGGTTCTTTCAGCGGTTATGATAAAGATATCTTTTCTGGCAATATGGCGTATATTGAGGATCTTCCAGGCTACCCACCTTCAGCATATACTCCTCTGGATTGGAGGTATTACAGCTCTTGTTGGAATTATCTGGGCCATAGCTCAAAGTGATGCTAAAAAACTTCTTGCCTATAGTAGTATCTCTCAAATGGGGTTTATAATAGCAAGTTTTGGTGTAGCTACATCGGTTTCTCTTACCGCCTCCTTTTACCACATATTATCTCATTCTCTGTTTAAGAGTCTGCTTTTTTTATCAATAGGGGTTGTGATTTACACCACAGGGAAAAGGAATATTTATGAGCTAAGTGGTCTGGGGAGAAAAATGCCTTTTGTGGGAATGAGTTTTTTTATAGGAGCTTTTTCAATTTGCGGGATACCTCCTTTTAACGGATATGTAAGTAAGACTCTTATTTCAATTTCGATGAAAAATTTCCCCTTTGTTTACCTGCTTCTCTTTCTGGCCAGTGTGGGAACTGTATCCTCTTTTTCCAAGTTATCGGGTATCTTTACAGGTAGAGAAATTAATAAAGATAGTAACAGTCAAAGTAAAAAACTATCCAGGAAAATATCGGGAGGAATATTAACATCCCTTACCGTTTTATCAGTTCTTTGTTTGATTACAGGTATATTTTACCAAAGTGGGATAAGATTGGTATCCAGGCTTATTTTAGGTGAGAAGATCAGGTATCCGGTATTCATTTATTCTTCTTCTCATCTTGGTGGTAGTGGGTTTGTGGTTTTTCTTGGTCTGGTGGTTTATTTTTTCATAAGTACATCAAGAGGTAAAAAAGTCCTAAGATACATTGAAAAGATAAAGTTGGGTTTAAATGATTCTCTTTTACTGGTAGTGGTAGGCTTTTTGATTTTTGTTGCCTTAAGCTGGATAATGGGTTTTAAAAGTTGAGACTGAAATTGGGACACCTTTCATAAGACTTTCTATTTTAGGGGCTCCCTGGGTATCCCACGGACCAATTGAGGGGGAAAATATTCCCCCTCAACGCTTCGCTTCGTTCACTGCTCCCCCTAAAGGGCTCCCTGGGTATCCCACGGAAGACGGCCTCGCCATAGTTTTGGTATCACCTCTAACTTCTCTGCAGCTCGGCCTCCGCTTTTTGGCTGTGCTGTACTTTAGTGAAGAGCTAACTTATCTGCTCGCCAAAAAGAGGCTTCCTTAGGGATACCCAGAGAGCCTTTTAGAGGAATATT
>JAGGTG010000048.1 GCA_021163905.1 Candidatus Aerophobota bacterium | reverse complement strand
TAAGGGGGAGCAGCGCAAGCGTTGAGGGGGAAATGCGAAGCATTGCCCCCTCAACGCTTGACTTTTTGTTTTTTGCTATATATTATTATGTGATGTTAAACGATGATAAACTCTGGCAGGTAGAAGAGGGTTAATACAAGAGGGTTAATACAAGAGGGTTAATAAAGAAAATAATGGTTGTCCAGAGGGGTGTATATGCGAACAGTCCGCACATCTTCCTCATTTGGGAGTATATCCGAATAGTTCGGATATGAACAAGTTATCCGAAATGCCATAATGGAAAGGAAGTAGCAAGAATAGAAAAAAGTTGTATAATATAAAAGGACTCTCTAAAAAAACAGCTTGGACAATGAATAAATGACACTTCCGATAACACAGCATATACGGCTTACTTTGTTCACCAAAATTTCTCTTATACCGATACCGTTAGGCAAAATTTAAAAATATTTGATGGTGCATGAAATATGGAAATTAATGAATTGAACAAAAGGATAAAGGAATGTAAAAAATGCAGGTTATCTGAAACAAGGATGAGTGCTATCTGTGGAGAGGGAAATTTAAATGCCAAAATTATGTTAATTGCTCAGGCACCAGGAGAAAAAGAAGATAAAGAGGGAAAAATGTTCGTTGGCCCTTCGGGAAAAGTATTGAATGAACTACTGGGATCGGCGGGAATTAGAAGAGATGAAATTTATATGACAAATCTTATAAAATGTATGCTTCCAAAATACAGAAAGCCTAAAGAAGATGAAATTAAAGCCTGCAGTTATTACCTGGATGAAGAGATTAAATTGATAAACCCAAAGATATTAGTTCCCTTAGGTTACTATGCCACCTGTTACATTTTTCAGAGATACAACCTTCAATTATCTTCAAAAGCAGAATTTTCTTCAGTTTATGGAAAACTTTTTTTAGCCAAAGATAAAAAGATACTACCTCTGCCTCATCCTGCGAATCTTCTTTATAATCCTGACTTTAAGCAAGATTTAATAAAAAGTTACAGAAAATTACAGGTATTAAGCAAAGACTGCAAATGGTATCCTGTGTGTCCAATGAAGAGATTTTATGAGGGAGGAAAGTTAGATAAGAAGTGGATAGAGTTGTACTGTAAGGGAGACTGGGAAAGCTGCATTCGTTATCAGATGGAAGAGGGAGGCAAACCTCATCCAGATTGGATGCTTCCCGATGGAACTTTAGATGAAAAATTACATAAGGGGGTATGAAGATGAAGGTTACCATTATTTATGATAATACTGCTTTTAGAAAAGATCTTCAGGCTGATTGGGGATTTTCAGCACTTGTAGAAATTAAAGAAAGAAAAATCCTTTTTGATACTGGAGCAAATGGAAGGATTTTGCTTTCAAATATGGAAAAACTTGAAATCAATCCAAAGGAAATAGAAGATATTTTTATCTCCCATCTCCACTGGGATCATACAGGAGGTCTTTCATCCTTTCTCCAGTTGAATAATCAGGTAAAACTCTGGGTTCCTTCATATTTCTCTGATGCAAAAAATGCAAGAGAAATTATTGAAGTGAAAAAGCCCACCAAGCTTTATGAGGGAATTTACTCTACAGGTGAACTTGAAGGAATAGAACAATCCCTTTGCGTTGAGACAGAAAAAGGTATTGTAATCATAGCCGGATGTTCTCATCCAAGAATGGAACATATTCTTAAGGTAGCTTCTCAATTTGGTAAAATTTATGGAATCATAGGAGGTTTGCATGGGACCAGACCTGAATCCTTGAAGGACTTGGATTTCATTTGTTCGACCCACTGTACTCAATATAAATCAGAAATAAAGTCCCTTTATCCTGAAAAATATGCTGAGGGAGGAGCAGGAAAAATAATTGAGGTTTGATTGATATGAATCTCAAAATC
>JAGGTG010000237.1 GCA_021163905.1 Candidatus Aerophobota bacterium | reverse complement strand
AAGAGTATAAAATAAGTTATTTTTTCTTTTATTTTTCATTTTGAATTAAATTCATACGATGAGAGAGCTACTTATGTGCTCCCTCATCGTATGAGAAATTTTAATTATATTACTCTCCCCAATATTCTTTCACTGCTCTTCTTGCCTCCTTTGCCATTTCCTTATTGGCTTCCTCCGGTGTAAGTTCTTTAATCATAGCTTTGTGAAGGTATTTGGCCATAATATCAGATAGCTCAGGCCAGATGGGTGTTGCAGGTCTCCAGCGGGTATGTTCCAGTACATCTCGAAGCCACGCGAAGTGTGGATTCCACTTTAATACTTCTGGATCGTAGTAAATAGCTCTCATTGAAGCATCTCGTCCTGCTATTTTTACTGAGAGTTTTTGAATCTTATAGCTGGCATGATATCTGGCAAATTTCACTGCAGCAGGAATTTTCTCTGATTCAATAAATTTGGAAATAGCAAATCCCCAGCCTCCCTGGGTAGCGTATGGTTTTTGTCCAGGAGCATAAACCTCAGGTTTTGCACCGATTTTCCCTGCAACTGGTACATCAGGTTTATTTGCAAGAATCCATACATAAGGCCAGTTTCTGAGAAAAACTGATTTTCCATTCTGGAAGAAGTGTCTTGATTCCTCTTCTTGAAAAGCAAGAACATCTTTTGGGGTAATTTTATACTTGTATATCAGATCAACAAGTAGCTTGGTAGCTCCAATACCTTCAGGTGAGTCAATTCCTACCTTCCTTGTCTTTGGATCATAGTAGTAACCTCCATTTCCCCATAGCCATTCCAGATAGAAGCAATCAAGACCCTCATACTCAGCACCCTGGAAGACAAAACCCCAGAGTCCCCTGGCTGGATCTTGCAATTTTTGTGCTGTAGAGATTAAGTCATCAAAAGTTTCAGGAGGGGAAAAACCGCCTTTAGCCAGGAGATCTTTTCGGTAATATATCAGTCCAGCATCACTCATTGCAGGAACTCTATAAACTTTACCTTTCCAGACAGAACCATCAACTGTGGCTTTAAAATGTTGAGCGTAAAGTTGATTAATATCAAGATAATTATCAAGGGGAAGTAAATATCCTTTTGCTGCAAGAGGTGGAATCCATATAATATCACACCAGACAAGATCATAGGGTGACTCCTTTGCCTCAGAAGCTCTTATATACATCTCCTCTCTTGCATCAGTGCTGTGAGGACCCTCAATCAACTCAACGTGTATGTTTGGATTCTCTTTTTCAAAAAGATTAACCACTGTGTGATCAAATCCGGTTGTATCCGGACCTATAAGTGCTGTTATCGTGGTTTTCTCAGCCAGCGAAAAGGTTGATAGTCCAATTACAAAAACAAGACAGAACCCTAATACTATACCTATTTGCCAGTGAATTTTAAAACTCTTTCGCAGAGGAATCATTTTAATAAACCTCCTTTTAAACTTACCTTAGTTTTCCTCTAAAAATCCTTTTTACCGAATTTCACCAAAGGCCCATTTGCACTTCGATCATCACCTCCCTCCTGGCCTTATTTTCGCCCAAGTTCTTTTATAAATCGGTAAGGATAAGCCTCCTCTAATTTACTCACCTCATCAAGAGCCTGAAGTTCCTCTGAAGTTAACTCCCATCCAACTGATCCTAAATTGTCCTTTAGCTGTTCTAAGGTTCTTGCTCCAATTATTGGTGCGGTAATTCCAGGTTGAGATCTTACCCAGGCCAGGGCTACCTGAGCATAACTTTTGTCTCTTGAGGAGGCTATTTGCCCAACCACATCGAGGATTTTAAAATTTTTCTCTGTAGCTCTTCGAGACCAGGCCTCTTCCCAGTTTTCCTCAGCTCTGGCTATACGGCTACCCTCAGGAGGTTTTTCTCCCCGTCGGTATTTCCCGGATAAGAATCCTCCACCCAGGGGACCCCAGGCAACAACACCAAGGCCTTCTTCTATGCATAAGGGCAGTATTTCCCGCTCTATATCTCTTACCA
>JAGGTG010000181.1 GCA_021163905.1 Candidatus Aerophobota bacterium | reverse complement strand
GCTTTAAGACCGTCTGACACTCCTCTCCCAGCTCCTCAAGGAGGGTTGCCATCCGAGGATCAAGATATCTCACCGCCTCTTCTTCCACGTTGCCCCTCGCGTATAATGCCTTTTTTTGTCGGCAGCGTAACTCTCCTTCCGGCTTCATATAAGTGCCCATGTCTCCCGACAGTCCAACGCCACTTTTGGCATATCCCCCCTTCAACCGGGAGGATAGTAAAGCGCCACGGTTAGCAAGCCAAACGTCCAAAAACAAGAGGCCCCGACCATGCGGGTCTTGGCCTTTCTTGCCAAGAAGGACCTTTCTGAATCGCCCCAGGCGGTGTTTCGCTTGTGCTACCGTTTTCATGTTCGCCAATTTCTTCTCCGCCATGACCAAACAGTAGCTACCGTCACATCTAACGTGGCAAGCCTCGGTTTCCACCTTAGCTTCCCCAATGCACGGCTTGAGTCGGCCACGAGCTTTGGTAAGGATATACTTTACCTTTTTGATTTTCCCCTCTTTGCGGGTAAAATTTTTGGCCTTAAGCAGGCCCTTTTTAGCCAGTTCCTTTAAAAGATAGCTGTTTTGCCCAAAGATATAGCCAGATTGCCCGAAAGGTCTCTTTGGGTAAGCTCGGGGTGAAAAGCAAGAATACGCAAAATATCTTCTTTTATAAGGTGTTCATTCATTGAACACATTGTAAGAGAAAAATAAGTATTGTCAACAAGAATATCTCATCTTCGGAATCAGACCTTGAATTTTTACCTTTCTCATATCCAATTCGTCAAAGGCTTATGGAGGCCCTTGGCCGCCTGGCCGATGAAGTTGAGCAGGGCATTACAGGCCAAAAGATTGCCGCTGAGCCTTAGGTTCATTCTTTAAGGTATTGTGAAAGAAAATTAAAAATCTTCTGATATATGGCTGGGGATGCATCGATAAATTTTTTAATGCTTCCATAAGTAACCTCTAAATACTCATGCGCTAAAATATTCTTCAATCTTGCAAAGGTTGAGAGCTCCTCGGCTTCTTTCTCTTCAAGCCTTATGAAAAATCCGAACTTCAAAAGAGCCTCCTCATAGGTCTTAGGCATCTCCTTCTTTTCTGAGGCTAAAATTATTTTGGCGATGTCTATTGTTGCATTGATGATGTTCTCAGCCCACCTTTCGATATTTCTCCTCTTTACCTTGTCCTTTTGATATTGAGCAAACGCCATCCTTTTGAATTCACCGATTTCCTGATACTCGGTTTCCAAAAATTGAACTCTTTCCAGTAACCTCGTCTTATCTTCAGGGATTAAAGATGTGCTTCGTGAGTAAATTCTCCAGTAATCCTCAGCAAACTGAGAAAAATCCTCAGCCTCAAGTGTCTTCGTTAAATACAGATCCCAGTATAGTCTCCTGTCTTTAATGACTAAGGGAATACCTGTCTTGAAAACATTTGATATCAGAGTTGCCGAAGCATCATTAAGAAGGATCAGGTCAACCTCCCGCTCCACGATTCTACTTACCTGTGCCCATATTCTGTCCTCCTCCTCTTTGTCGGTCAGATAAATTGCGATATCAACATCTGAATCTCGGCCATCAAATCCCTTAGCCGAAGAACCAAAGAGGAAGGCAAGGGCGACATCACCTCTTCTTTCAAAATATCTCTTCAGCAGGTCTATCATACCCCTAACTCCTTCACCCCTGACACTTCATCTTCTTCCCTTTCAATAATTACCGTAAACTCTCTTTTCCTTATAATGCGCCTCTTTCTTACAAATTTTGTTCAATCACTGAGCATTATGCTATAAGAAGGAAATCTGTCAAGAGCCCGTTTCATCCGATTACTACCTTTTCTTGTATTACATCCTTAGGCAACCCCCGCATAATATCCTGTCTCCGATCTTCCAAGATTAACTCAATAGCTTCTCGCAGGCTATTTTTTGCTTCTTCTATTGTTTCACCCTGTCCATTTGCACCGGGCACCTCTGGGCAAATAGCCCAATATCCACCTTCAGGGGCGGGCT
>JAGGTG010000182.1 GCA_021163905.1 Candidatus Aerophobota bacterium | reverse complement strand
AAGCTTATCTATCCTATAAAGGAAGATATTCCTATAATGCTCATAGAAGAAGCGAAACCTATAAATGAGCATAAATAGTTTCACTATCTTTATTCTCGTTTTTCTCTAAGCTGATTATTTTAACAACAACAGCGGTTAAAGTGAGATAATGAAATGAACTACACAAAAATAAAAACCTGGATAATAGGACTCAATAAAATATTCTGGAGGAGTATCCTGGCCCTTGGTATTCCGATAAGCATATCAGCAGTGTTTGGCATTCCCATCCCCAAAACTTTATCGCTAATTGTATCAACATTTACACTGGAGTATTTGGCAGTACCTGTTGGCATTGGTCTGGGTTTAAATCCTGTATTTGTTTTAATTACAGTAACCTCAGCTGCGCTATCAGTGGTACTGTTATTGCTCGAAATTTTTGATACTGTGGGAGAAAAATCAAGGTGGGTTTCCAATTTTCTGTCAAAATCTCGTGAAAAGGCTCAAAGATCAAAAATTATACGAAAGTATGGAATGTATGGATTAGTACCAGCCGTGTCCTTTTTAGGTTTTTATGTCTGCCCGGCAATAGCCTGGATTTTTGGATGGAGAAGAGATTATGCGGTAATGCTGATAATTGCTGGATTTGCAATTATTTCCACAATTATGCTATTAGCAAGCATTGGAATTTTAGGATTCATATCAGGGTGATGTTATAAACAAAGATGAATGAAAATGAGCGGGCAGGAAGCTAAAGGAATACTGAAGGAGAAGGGGTTGATATGAATTTTTGTGTATTACCGGATTGGAGAATGTGCAAAGTTCAGATGTAAATATGTTAGGCAATAGCACTTAAGGAGGGAAGTAAGTGAATATAAAAGAAGAAATTGTAGAAAAAATAGATGATTTAATTTCAAAAGGGGAACAGGTTCTTAATACTGGTACTTTTGATCCCGACTTGCAATACCTTATGCTTGATCCAGGTAAATTTGCTGAATGGCAAACGCAGGCTCTAAACTTTCTTATAAACTTACTTGGAGAAAAGCATACATATGTTCAAAGCTTTAAAGATAAAGTCAAATCTGAAAGTGAATCTGATGTAAAAGGAGGGCAAGGAATATTAAGGGCTGTAAAAGAGGATGTATTGGAAGGTTATCTTACAAATATCAGAACTTTAGTATCAGCAGAAGTTTTTTCGGATTTCCTTGAGATGGCGGAGCATCTATTAGAGAATAGTTATAAGGATCCTGCCGCTTCCCTGTGTGGAAAAGGGGTTTATAATAGGTTGATGCAGAAAAAAATCAAAGTATGGATTGATATTCGAGATAAAGCTGATCATGGCCAATTCAGTGAATATTCTAAAGAGGATGTTCAGGAGATGCTTAAAGGAGTTAGGGATTTCCTTGCGGATTATTTAAAATGAATGAAGGTACCGTATCTAACAGCGAGTATGTGGCTCGCTACTGCTCATCCAAATCCTTCGCTATGCTGAGGACTTCGCATATTCGCAATCCGTTAGGCAATATTTTATCTTAATCTAATATTAGTAGGAGGTTAAAATGAAAAGAGTGATTGATGTAAAGAGTTTGGTTATAGGTGTTTTGGCAACAGCGTTGTTTTTCACTATGATTGGTGCAAAAAGCAAAAACGCTAACTTTGACACTATTACAGCGAAGAAGATAAGAATTGTGAATCCAGAAGGAAAACTTGTGGCTGGTTTAGGGAGTTTAATGGGAGAAGGAGTAGAGTTTATATACAATAAGGAAGGGAAAGTTATGGCGGGTTTATATTGTGATAAAGAAGGAGTACACCTCAGTATGTACAACAGGAAAGGAAAACCTGTAGCTGGTTTAGGAAGTTATAAAGAAGGAGGACGCCTTGAGATATTCAATAAGGAAGGAAAACCTGTGGCTGGTTTGGGAAGTGAGGAAGGAAGAGGAATACTTGATATATACAACAAGCACGGCAATAGGGTGGCGACGGTTCAAGCCAATAAAGAAGGTGATGGTGCAATAGGTTTATTT
>JAGGTG010000025.1 GCA_021163905.1 Candidatus Aerophobota bacterium | reverse complement strand
ATTCTATATAGAGCCATTTAAATATGAGAATAAAAGAAAATAAAAATACGTAATGATATTATTTTTAAAATGTAGAAGGTATGAAACTAAGTGAAACTGAAAAAAATTTACCGTCAAATATAAAAAATGCTCAAGAGTAAGTTTGGATTTAGCCACATAACCATTCTTTCGAGCACGACTGATGAAAAGATAAATCTTTGATAAAAAGACTAATTTTTCTAATACCCTGAATAGCTGGCAAAGATAAACTTATAATTTAAAAGGAGAAAAAATGGGCATTCAAAAATTCAGCAAGATATTACAGAAGAACCTTCCTTATTTTGTTGTAGCCACAATAGTTTCTGCTATTTTGGTGGGAAATTATTTTCCCAATGTACCAAAGATACTAAAAGGCTATACATATATTACAGTTTTCTGGATGCTTATCCCCATGATGGTAACTGCTAATATGGCTGGTGTGGCTAAGGTCTTTGTAGATCCAAAACTCGTTATGTCTGCGGTTATTTTAAATTTCGTCATTACCCCTCCCCTGGGTAAGATCTTTGCCACAATATTTTATCACCATCAGCCTGTTCTTCTTCCCGTTGGGTACCTGCTTAATATGGTAACTCCCTGCTCAAGTATGGTAATTACCTGGACAGCATTTGCTGGTGGAAGTATAGAAGTAGCAACAGCAGTTGTGGCACTTAGTCTTCTTCTTGCTATTGGATTTATTCCTGTATGGATGTGGGTTCTAACTCATACCTGGGTAAATGTTCCAATTGGTATAATATTTAAGAACCTGGCGATAATTGTGATAATACCTATTATAGCTGGATACATTATAAGAACAATTCTAATAAAGAAAATGGGTGAGAAAAAATTTTCCTCCAGGATAAAACCTTCAATGCCAGGATTATCTTCCTTAGGAATGTATGCAATAGTTTTTATCGCAATGTCAGATGTAGCTAAAAAAATTATTGCCCATCCAGAGTATATAGTTTTAATAGCTACATCTATGGGAGCTTACTATTTTGCCCTCTGGGGAATAGCAATACTCTGGGCAAAGGTTGGAAAATTCAGCTATGGGGAAGCAGTTGCCCTTTCCTATTCAGTTACGGCAAAAAACCTTGCCATAACTATAGCAATTGCCATAGTTACCTGGGGAGGGTTAGCTGTACTTGTTCCTGCATTTGACCCTGTCATCCAGGTTCCTGTAATGATGGCATTTTTGTACCTTTCAACTAAATTAAAACCCTTATTCTCAGAAAAAGTAAAAGTTGGATAAGTTTGTAAATAGACCTCCTTATGAGATTATCATTGCCAAGCTAATTGAGGGGGCAATGCTTCGCATTTCCCCCTCAACGCTTGCGCTGCTCCCCCTTAAATAAGGAAAAGTCTAATACTTTCCTGTAAAATCAAGGAAGGGTAGATAAAAAGCCAACTCCACCTTGCTTTTGAGGACAAAATCAATAGTAGCAAAGCTAAGACGAATTAGCAGCTTTCTTTTTCATCTCATCCAGAGTGGATTTGAGGTATTTATTTGACTCCTCCATCAATTGAATGGCTTTTTCCATGTTTTTTACCATGTCTTTTGAAACATCTTTCCTGATCCTTTCAAGCCATCTTTTATACTCATCTGTGTGCTCTTCATTGTGTTTTATCCAATGAGGAAGAAGTAGTTTTATTTTTTCTATGTCCTTTTTCATTTCTTGGCTTCCCTTAAAACAACAAAGTGATTTAAAAAATCAACTGCTTTCACCTGATACCCTTCTAATCTTTTTGTCTCACCTAAAAGCTCCGAAATCTCAATTAGATCTTCCTCCACCTTCATCTGAGCAGCCTCTTCCATAACAACTTCTCTCTTACCCTCTTTTTCAATATAAACTTTAGAAAGGCACATTTTATCCCCTCCTTTTTTAAGATTAACTAATTTGCAAAATAAAGCAAGTGGTATGGTAAAATAAAAATTTATTTTCAAAAAAACTTGACAACAATTTTTTCTATTTCTATAATATATAAAGGAACTTCTATATAGAAACTTAACTATATAAG
>JAGGTG010000033.1 GCA_021163905.1 Candidatus Aerophobota bacterium | reverse complement strand
ATACAAGCATCCTCCTTTTCTTCTTAAATAAAGATTATCCTTTTCTTACACCTCTACCTTTTACTTCCTCACCTCCTTCTGTGTTATTATGAGAATATAATAAGGTTAGATAAGGTGTATTACCTTTACAATGATCTTTGATGTTTTACCTTATCTACTAATTTACCCCTGACATCACATACTCTTTGGGGTAGGTAAGGCTCTCTCACCTCCTTGCGGACCCACACCTTTGGGTACACGCTTTATACGAGACAGTCGCCTACCCCTTACATCTCACCAGTTACGGTATATAGGATGCTGCGCTTAGAACGCTACCTACAGAAGGTTCCGGCTGGTGAGAAAAAAATCAAGGAGGAGACTATGCAAGAAAGTCTCACAAAATACGCATTTGTAGGAGTTGATACCCACAAGGAAGATCACACTGCCTGTATCACTAACTGCTGGCACCAGATTCTGGGAACCTACAGAGTGGAAAATAATCCTAAAGCCTTCTCGAAGTTTCTAAGTGAGGTAATGAATACTATTCCAAAAGGATCTACTCCTGTCTTTGGCCTGGAGGATACAGATGGTTTAGGAAGACCGTTAGCTCAGTTTCTTCTAAAATCTAAACATACAGTAAAGGAAATCAATCCAGCTAAAGTTGATCGTGAAAGGGAAAGATCTTGTCATCCAGATAAATCTGATCCTCAGGATGCTTTTCGTATCTCCAAAGTACTGGTAGATGAATTTTTCACTCTTCCAGATGCAAGAGAAAATGATTCTATGGTAGCAATAAGAGATCTGGTAAATCATCTGGATAATCTGATAAGAGAATCTACCAGGTGTAAGAATCGACTTCATGTCCTTGTTCATCAGATGTACCCTTTCTACAAGAGGATGTTTAGAAAAACTTTCTCCAAATCTGCTCTTGGCTTCTGGAGAAGATTTCCCCATCCTTCAATGTTAGCTGGTGTAGGGAAAGAGGAGTTAGCTGCCTTACTTCGAGAGTGGAGCAAAGGTAGAGTCTCCCACCGCAGGGCAGGGGAGATTCTGGATCTTGTTAGCTCTTCATTGGGTGCTCAGGATCAAAAGCTCTCTCACCTAGAGCTTGTTCGCTGCAGGATAATAAAAAGTCTTTTGAGGGAGTTTCACCTTTTGGAAAAAGAGATAGCTTCAGCGAAAGAGAAATTAGAGGAGCTAGTAGAGAATGCTGGATACAAACTTCGCACCATGCCAGGAGTAGACTTTACTACTGAAGCAAGGATTATCAGTATCATCGAGGATGCAGATCGTTTCTCCTCAGGTGCCAAGATAGCTAAATTCGGCGGTATTGCCCCTTGTGAGAAATCATCCGGGAAAAGAAGGAAGCACAAGAAATCAAACCGAGGTGAACGTCAGCTAAACCACGTGATTCACTGCATCGCTATATCTCAAATTGGGGTCACAAGGTGCGGGAGGCCAAAGGATTCCATTGCAAGAGCCTACTATCTTAAGAAACTCGCTGAAGGGAAAACCAAAAAGCAAGCGATAACCTGTTTGAAAAGGAGACTGTGCGATATCATCTACGCCATGATGAGAGATCGATCCGAGTATGTGATGCCACAACCTAAAGAATATTCTATTCTTTTAACAGCAGATTCTGCCGCCAACCGATCTTTGAGAAAGAACTGGAAAAAGAAGGTAAAGACACCTTCTTCTCAGAAAATGGTTTTCTCTACTTGCTGAGAGAAATATGTTGAAATTCTTTCGAAAACTCTCTTTAGGAAACAGAAGATAGTTTCTCTATTTTTCATATTGACATAGGATGTCTTGTATAATTTAGAGTTCTCTCGGAAATTATTGAGCCCATCCCTGGTCGGTACCTTACCAATCAGGGATATTTTCATCACCCCCAAAAATTAGTTTTAACTTGCCTTTTTGCCTCCCTTGGTGTATAAATGGCAAAAAACCCATAATGGAGGCCACTATACAACCAAAGGAGGCTGAAAATGTCCTTACCAGCAGCAAGGACACACAAAAAATATCAGGAATTTGTTAGAAAAGAGCTTACCTTAAGA
>JAGGTG010000017.1 GCA_021163905.1 Candidatus Aerophobota bacterium | reverse complement strand
TCACAAATATGATCTACCAATTTATCGGTGATAAAGAGGAAGCGGAAGATCTGGCTATAGAGGTATTCTTGAGAGTTTACCAGGCAAGGGGAAAATACAAACCGAGGGCAAAATTTGCCACCTGGTTATATAAAATTGCTACCAATCTTTGTCTTGATGAGATAAGGAAAAAGACAAAGCTTCACACTGTTTCACTGAACAAATCTATTCCTACAGAAGAAGGAAAAGAGGAGGAGTTAATTGAGAAAATTGCTGATCCCTCCCCTTCTCCTCAAAAGATTCTGGAGGAAAGAGAAAAAAATGCACTGGTAAGAGAGGCAATCAATTCTTTACCTGCAAGACAAAGAATTGCCACCATCCTCCGAATATACGAAGGGTTATCTTATAAAGAAATTTCGAAAATCTTAGGTTGCTCGGTAAAAAGTATTGAACGGCTTCTTTATAGGGCAAGGGTGAATCTAAAAGAAAAATTTACTCCCTATTTAGATATGTTAAAAACATAGCGGGGGTTTTTAAGAAATTATGCGTTTATATAGATAAGGCAAAATAAAAAATGAAGTGTAAAAAAATAAGAAAAAAACTGGTAGCTTATTTAGACGGAGAGCTCAGTGAAAAGCAGAAGCTCTTGATAAAAAGGCATCTCTTAGAGTGTGCTGAGTGTAGAAAAGAGGTAGATTTACTTAGCAGGACTTCTTGTTTTTTAAAAAATCAACCACCCATAAAGCCATCTTTAGATTTTGATGTTAATTTATGGAGAAAAATTAACTCTTTAGAAAAAAGGGAAATTACACCTCATCCCCTCAAGCGGGTGGCTTACATCATTTTACCAGCGGCAGTTGCTGCCGCTTTAATTATAGGGGTTTTTATGGGGAACCTGGTGGAAAAATTAACTCCCTCTCAAAATGTTAACACCCCTAACCTGGAAGAAGAATATTTATCTTCAATAGGACTTGATAGTTTTGAGGACTTTCCTCCAGGTTCCCTACCCCAGGCTTACTTTAGTTTGACCAATCAGACAGGATAAAAAAACAAAATGAGAAAAAAAATAGCTATAGTTCTGGTAGGAGTCTTCGCTGCAGGTTTTCTCTCAGGTCTTTTTGTTCCTAATTTGTTTAAAGAAAAGAACCTGCCATCATCTTCTAAGTTTCTCTCTAATTATCTTTCCTTATCTAAAGCTCAGGAGAGAAAAATAGAAACCTTAAATAAATCATTTTATGCTAAAGTAGGGAATATAAGAGCTCAGCTTGATCAAAAAAGAGCAGAGCTCGGTGATCTTTTAGAAAAACCTCATTCAAATAAGAGAAAAATTAGGAATAAGATAAACGAAATTGCCATTTTACAAATGCAGCTTCAAAAAGAAACTGTAGATTATCTGGAAAGGATAAGATCTATATTAACCCCGGAGCAACAGAAAAAATTTTTATCTCTTATAAGAAGAAGACTACATCCCAAGAGGCAATGGAAGAGGAGATTTTAATTTTTATAAATATAAGTGAGAGGAGGTGAAAATATGGGTAAAATAAAGAAAATTGCTATCGGAACACTGGTAGTCCTGTTACTCCTTAGCAGTATCGGAGTAGCGTTTGCGGAGGGACCTCAAGGAAAAAAAGCCTTCCCTCAAGCCCCCAGAGCTTATAGAACAACTTCTTACTATTCCCTTGTAACAGATCTGAATCTCTCACAGGACCAGATAAAAAAACTGCGGGATTTAAGATTGGAATACCAGAAAGAAACACTGGAGCTGAGAAACACCCTTCGGGTTAAGAAGTTGGAACTTCGAACTCTGCTCGCATCAAAAGACGTGGATGAGGAGAAGGCTAATTCAATAGTGGATGAGATAGGCAAGCTAAGAACGGATATCAGGAAAAAAACCATCCATTATCAGCTTGAGATGAGAAAGGTACTAACTCAGAAACAATGGGATAAACTCCTTTCTTACCGCTACATGTGGAGTAAAGGAGGTAAAGGAAGCAGAGGAGGTAGAGGAGGTAGAAAAGCCTGGTTTGGGCCTTTACCCTAATCAAATTTAACTGTCTTTTTCGGGGAGGTCAAGCTAATTG
>JAGGTG010000242.1 GCA_021163905.1 Candidatus Aerophobota bacterium | reverse complement strand
GAGTAAAAAGTGAGGAGTCTGTTATGATTTTACATGACTTAAGAAAAATAATTAAACCTCTACTCTGGGTTATAGCTATAGCTTTCATAGCTTCGTTATTTTTTACCTACACCAGAATGAGCTCACGTGGCGGAGGCGAGAAACCTCTGGTTAGTGTAAATGGAGAGAATATATCTTACCTTGATTTTATTCAAGCCTACCGTAATGTGTACAACAGATACATTGAAAATACAGGAGGAAATATATCACCGGAAATAGAGAGATATCTGAAAAGTCAGGTTCTCTCACAGCTTGTAGCCAATAGGCTTCTCTACCATGAGGCAAAGAAAGCCGGTATCAAGGTAAGTCAGGAGGAGGTTAACTATCAAGTAGAAAATATACTAAGATCCTTCGGCTCCCGCGAGAACTTTATGAGATACCTTCAGTACCAGAGGATAAAATACCCTGACCTCGAGGAGGATATTAGAAGACAAATAGCCATTTCTAAACTCACAGAAATTATAAAAAACAGCGTGGTTTTAACCGATCAAGAGGTAAAGGACTACTGGATTTTGGAAAACGAAAAAATAGACCTTGCCTATCTTTTCCTCAATCCTGGAAAATACGCAAAAGATATAAAAGTTGATGAAAAAGAGGCAAAGGATTACTATCAAAAACATAAAAAAGAATTTGAGGTTCCGGATAAAGTACAGGTGAGCTACATTTTAATATCACCGGATGAGTTTAAAGACAAAGTTAAAATAAATGAGAAGAGGCTGAAGGACTACTATGAGGAGCATCCAGACGAGTTTGAGGTTGAAGAGGAACGCAGGGCAAGTCATATTTTGATCAGTGTGCCACCCAATGCAGGAGAAAAGGTAAAGGAAGAGACAAGGAAAAAGATAGAAGAAATCAGGAACAAGCTAAAAAAAGGAGCCAGCTTTTCTGAACTTGCCAGAAAGTACTCAGATGATGAGGTTTCCGCTAAAAAAGGAGGGGATCTTGGATTTTTCACCTATTCGGCTATGACTTCAAACTTTAGCAAAGCAGTATTTTCCCTTAAAAAAGTTGGTGATATATCCGATATTGTAGAAACACCTTATGGATTTCACATAATTAAGTTAACAGGGATAAAACCTGCTCATAAAAAAAGCTTCAAAGAGGTAAAGAATGAGATAAGGCAAAAGATCATCCAAACCGAGACAGATAAACTTGCAAGAGAGGAAATACAGAGGGCAAGGGAAGAAATTGAAAAGGGTAAGCTGACCTTTGAAAAGTACGCAAAGAACCATCCCAACAGGGTTAAGTTAAGTCCTTTTTTCTCTAAATATGAACCGGTAAAGGGTCTTTCATGGGAGCCCAGGTTTAATGATGTTGCCTTTTCTCTTAAAGTAGGTAAGATAAGTCCGGTACTTAAGCTGTCCGAGGGCTACTGTATAATGATGCTTAAAGAGAAAAAACCTGCCTATATTCCATCCTGGAAAGAGGCTAAGGATAAGGTTATGGAGAGAGTATCATGGGAAAAAGCAGAAAAAATAACAGCTCAAAGAGCATCTGATATTGTAAAAGAGGTCCGGGATGGAAAAGCTCTATCATCCTTCGCTAAAGAGTGGGAATACCACACCTTGAACTCTATCTCAAGAAATAGCTGGATAAGGGGAATATCTGCTCAAGATAGAGATAGATTTATAAAAACTATTTTTTCTCTTCCCGAGGGAAAGCTAAGCGATCCCCTCCTTCTTTCTGATGGATACTATATTGTGAAAGTTTTAAAGAGGAAAATTCCCCTTCTCCTTCTTTCTGATGGATACTATATTGTGAAAGTTTTAAAGAGGAAAATTCCCTTTACGCAATTTGCCAAGGGAAAAGACAAATTTTACAAAGAACTTTTAAAAAGAAAAAAAGATGAGTTTTTATCAAGCTGGTTTGCAAAAGTAAGGGAAAAGGCGAAAATTGTTGATAATACCTCTTTATTCTTCCCCACCTCTTCTTAGCTGTGATATGGCACTGCGTTGTATTTTTAAAATAACTTGATTTGCTACCTCAACTTCTACATAATTTTTCTTAACACGGGTAACTGTTCCATAAATTCCTCCGTTGGTAATAATCTTATCACCCTTTTTTAAATTCTTTATCATCTGTTCATGTTCTCTTTGTCTTCTTCTCTGGGGAAGAATCAACAAGAAGTAAAAAATCA
>JAGGTG010000159.1 GCA_021163905.1 Candidatus Aerophobota bacterium | reverse complement strand
AAAGTAGAACTTAGCCGCAACGTTGGAAAACACCGAGGGAAAGGGCAGCCCTGAGATTTTCCCGAAACTGGAGGGAAATTTTTAGGAAAAAATGCAAAAGTTTAGCTTTCCTTTATGCTTAAGCTTCTTTTATATTCATTGATAATCCTGACGGATAAGCTCTTCATATCTATCCATTTGCCAAGCAAAATTCGAATAGAGGTAATCTCATCCTGAATAGAAGGATAAAATATTCTTAACTTCTCAGGATAATCAGGTCCAGTATTGACAAATAAGGTTCCATGTAAAAGGCAAAATTTTTTCCTCAGTAAAAGAGAAAGACCAGCTATTTTTTTCTCCTTCACCATAAGATCATAAGGACCGGGACAGAAGATTTTAGTTTTGCCGAAATAAACAGGTAGTTTCATTTTTCCAAGACAGCGGAATATCCCTGATGAGAGAATAGTAAAAGCCCTGTCAATTTTGAAAGGATAAAAAGACAGTTTAAGAGAGGGAACAATTATACTGAAGTTAAGACAGCTCTCATCATGTAAGATAGCTTCTCCTCCACTTGAGCGGATATAAACAGGAATACCCTGACTTTTTATTTTATCCATTTTACCTTTTTTCTCCAGCTCTCTGGCGTAATTTTTTCCCAGAACAAAACATTTCTTTGAAGCTATCCATACACCTATCACTGCTGATAGATTTCCCTGTTCCACCTGATGTACTAATTTTTCCTCACGGGTTAAAACTTCTCTCGAGTCTACTGTTCCGTAATTGACTACAAAAATACAAGACATTTCGTATTAACTTACAAAAAAAGTGTCCCAATCTAAAATATTGTCTAACAGGTATTCCCCCCAAATCTCTGGGATTAATCAAGTATAGCCTCATCCTGATATTCTGGAACAGATACTTTCCAGTTCATCTTTTCACGGACTGTATCTGCAAATTCAAGTGCTGATTCTTCTTCACCATGTACTACAAAAAGATGTTTTGGTGGAAATCTTAAGCTGGAGAGCCATTTCAAAAGTTCATTTTTATCAGCATGGGCTGATAAACCATGAATCTGGACAATTTTTGCCTTTATCCTGTACATTTTTCCATGAATTCTTACCTCTTTCTTTCCCTCCACTATTTCTCTTCCAAGTGTTCCTTTTGCCTGGTAGCCAACAAAAAGCACTGTACTTTCTGGACGTGAGATGTTGTTTATAAGGTGGTGTTTTATTCTCCCACCGGTGCACATACCTGAGCCTGCAATGATAATACAGGAGGATCG
Organism: Candidatus Aerophobota bacterium; assembly: GCA_021163905.1. Lineage (GTDB taxonomy): Bacteria > Aerophobota > Aerophobia > Aerophobales > B3-G15 > JAGGTG01. The sequence continues at coordinate 949 of JAGGTG010000159.1, read as the reverse complement.
GATGTGATTTATCCCTTTTGATTCCTCTGTAGTTCTTGTTAGCTTGAGTGTTGGGAAATTAAATGGATTTTTCCCCTCTTCTTCAAGCTTGGTCATTTCTCTATCAAAATAATCTGGATGTTTCTCAAAAACTTCTGTTACGTTAATTGCCATAGGACTATCAATAAATACTAAAAGATGCGGGATGCGGTCCTCAAGCAGTAATTGATTTAAATGGTAAAGCAGTTCCTGACTTCTCTCTATTGCAAAGCTCGGGATAACTACATTACCCCCTTTTTTATCTGCTGAATTGATGTTTGTGCATAGTATCTCATCTATATCCAGGGAATCCTCGTGTAACCGATTGCCATATGTAGACTCAACAACAACATAATCAGCCTCATTAAACAGGGTAGGATCTCGAATTATAGGTTTATTCCAGCGGCCAACATCACCTGAAAATAAAATTATTCTGGATTTTCCATTAGAGGTTACCTTTATCTTTATCATTGCAGAACCAAGGATATGTCCAGCATCGTAGAAAGTTACCTCAATTGATTTTCCAATCTTAACAGGTTGTTTATAAAAAACAGGGATGAATAAAGGGAATACCTTTTCAACATCACTGACAGTATAAAGTGGAATCTCAGGGTATTTACCTCTTCTTCCCTCTTTCCTGTGCCTTTTTTTCTTAAGTTCAGCATCTTCTTGCTGCAGATGTGCTGAATCTAAAAGAACAATTTTACTTATATCTGCTGCTGCTGAAGTACATAAAATTTTTCCCTTAAATCCATCCCTTACAAGTTTTGGAAGAAAGCCGCAATGATCAAGATGTGCATGGGTAAGTAAAATAGTATCTATACTTTCTGGGGCAACGGGGAAAGGATCCCAGTTTCGATACCTGAGTTCTCTTTCCTGATAAAGCCCACAGTCAATTAATATTCTTTTTCCATCAACATCAAGTAAATGC
>JAGGTG010000024.1 GCA_021163905.1 Candidatus Aerophobota bacterium | reverse complement strand
TCGTCTGTCTCGTCGGTTTGGTGTGTTTGGTGAGTTTGGTTTGTTTGGTTGAAAGCTTGAACGCATTTACGCATCAACGCATATACGCATCTACACATTAACTGACTAACCGATAAGATAAATGTCATTCATGCTACGAAGAAGGTTCCCCAATACCGAATGGTTCAAAAGAGTTCCCAATCCTAAAATAGAGAACTGGAGCAGATAATTCAGGGAAGAGATTGAGCCTTTTTAAGCATCTCATCGGCTTTTTTCTTTTCTCCTAATTTTAAGTAAAGAGAGGCAATGTATTTATAAAGTTGCTTTATATTCCTCGGGTGGAAATTAAGGGTAACCTCATAAAGAGAAATTGCCTGAGGTAACTCTCCCAGTGCAACCAGTTTACCAGCCACCAGGGAGTAAACAGCGGATATAGTGTTAAGATGAGGCAGGATTTCTTTCCAGTCGGGATGAGAAGGACCTACATTCCTGTCTTTTTCAATTAGAACTCTGGCTGCCTTAAGGAAAAGGTCTTTAGCTTTATCCAGTCTTCTGTACTGCAAATATCCCTGAGCAGTGAAAAAGTACCTTAAAAACTCTTTTCCGTATCTTTTTTCAACAAATGAATATCTTTTTATTAAAGCTTTTACCACCTTAAGATTTTTCCGGGCAATCTTGTAATTAGGATTTACCTTTAAGGCCTCTTCAAACATCTTCAAGGATTCATGAAGACGGCCTGTTTTCTGATATATAGCTCCCAGATTGTTAAGAGAGTACATACGAGAAACTTCAGTGTAAAGAGCGCTTTTGTAAGCTTTCTCTGCATCTTCAAATCTTCCCTGTTCAAGGTAGATATTCCCGAGGTTGTTAAAGGCACTTGGATCAAGTTTGGTCTGAAGTGATTTTTTAAAATGGTAGGCGGCTTTATCGTATTCTTTCTTTTTCATATAGGCATAACCGGTATAAAAGTTAAGCTCTCCATCACGGGGATCGTATCTCAGGGCTTTTTCGTAGTACTTGATAGCAAGATCCCAATTTTTACCAACCGCAGCTTTATAACCATTAAAAAGATAAACATTGGCGACAAAGGGAGTTAAATTAAGAAGAAAAATACCACAGCATGCGGCACATATGAGAGAATGCCATATAGCTTTAATTGAGGGGCGAACAAAAAGGGAAACAACCAGAGACCCTATTCCCACCACAAGCATTGCCAGGGGAATATTTGTAATAAGTGGTCTGAGGAGGATAATAGCAACTCCTACAACAAAAGAGGCGATAACGCCCTGACTTACTTTGCTGACCAGAGTTGATTTTTCTCTTCTTATTCTCTCTTTATAGTATTTTGCCATAGGTATCCTCGTCTGGTTCGTCTGTCTCGTCTGTCTCGTCTGTTGGGTCGTTGGGTCTGTTTAGTTTTGATTAATTTCTTGGGAGACTGAAGCCTGCCTTACCCACAAAAATTATTCTTTCCCCAGGGAGAGTCCCATCAGCCTGCTGAATGTGGATTTAAATAAAGTTTAACCCCGGGAATCTTCTTAAAGTGAGGATCCAGAGTATAAATCTCATAGCCATTTTCTTTAGCTAAAGTAGCAATGACAATATCAGTAAGAGGTAAAGTTATACCTTGCTTTCTTAATTTAAATGAAATTTTACCCACTTCTCTCCAGGTATTTTTAGACACTTCTACATAGGGGAGGGCAATTATTTTGTCCTCTATTTCCTCATAATCCTTCCGGGAATGAGACCCCTGGAGCAGCTCAGAAATAATAATTCCAACTATAACCACCCGATTATTATTTAATAATTTATCTACCTGAACTTTTTCCTGTGATTGTGGAACATTGAAAAACTGGATCCAGACAGAAGTGTCTACAATTACCTTATTCATTGAGCTCCATCTTCCGTAAGTTTTTCCAGGTGTCGACCATTTTTACTTTTCCCGACAGCTCTTTTAATTGTTGAACTTTAATTTTTTGGATATATTCTTCCAGGGCTTTATTAACAGCCTTGCTTTTACTCTTTTCCCCAGTAATTTTAACCACATCAGCTAAAAGTTTATCATCAATATCCAGAGTAGTCCTCATTTTTCATCTCCCTTTTATGCACAAAAATAGCATCTTTTTATTCATCATAATTCTACATCAAAATTGATAAAAATCAAGCTGATTGAGGTTGAAATGCGAAGCATTGCCCCCTCAACGCTTGCGCTGCTCCCCCTTAAATAAGGAAAAGTCTAATACTTTC
>JAGGTG010000115.1 GCA_021163905.1 Candidatus Aerophobota bacterium | reverse complement strand
AAAAGAAAAGACATATTTTCTTCAAATGAGACCTTTTCTCTATGAGTTGATGAAGGCTTCCCAGAAGACGGGTATACCTGTTGCCTTTCTTGCCTCCTTTGTAAAAAGAGAATCCCAGTTTAATCCTAAGGCAGTAAGTAATAAGGGAGCATATGGTCTTATGGGTGTTACCATTCAGGCTTATCAGGATGTAGTGCGTCTTAGAGAAAAAGAAAAGTGGATAGATGATGCTCTTAAGGAATATAAGAATTTTAGCTGGGATGATGTAAAAACCAATCCAGAATTAAACATAGTTGTTGGTGCTATTTATTATAAATTTTTACTTGAGATTTTTGAGAACACCACTCTTGCCTGCCTTGCCTATAATTGGGGAATGGGTAATGTGCATATTATGCAGGGTAAATATAAAAATACCCGGGATATTCTTGATCGCTTGAAAGAGCTTGCATCTTTTAATTCTATATGGGAAGAACCGGCAAAATATCCTGATTACATCCTGCAATTTGAAAGTGTATTTCAAAAAATAAATGAGAAGATAAAAGTGGTTTATGCTACTGAACAGGGGTTGTACCAGCAAGGTTTTGCCTTATCTTTACCGGCCAAACAGACCCCTTCATCTTAAGATCTTAAGGTGATTGTCAAATGAAAGCAGCTGTACTTGAAGATTTGGAGAAAATGGTTGTAAAACAGGTTGATCTTCCCGGAATTAAGAAGGGGGAGATACTGGTGAGGGTAAAGTCCTGTGCTATATGCGGTTCTGATATAAGGATTTATCATTACGGGAACCCCAGAGTGAAACCTCCTCAGATAATTGGACATGAAATAGCAGGAGAAGTAGTGGAAGTTGGAGAAGGGGTTAAGAATTTTAATGTTGGCGATAGAGTTGCTCTGGGAGCTGATGTACCCTGTGGAGTCTGTAAGTTTTGCAGGAATGGACTTGGGAATAACTGTCCTTTAAATTATGCAATAGGATACCAGTTTCAGGGAGGATTTGCAGAGTATATTCCTTTAAATGAAACAACGGTTAAGTATGGCCCTTTACATAAGATACCGGGTGATTTGAGTTTTGAAGAGGCATCTTTAGCTGAACCCCTGGCCTGTTGTCTTAATGGATATGAACTTGTAAATCTTAAACCGGGAGACACTGTGGTTGTAATAGGAGCAGGTCCTGTTGGCTGTATGTTGGTTGAGCTTGCAAGAGCACTTGGAGCAGCGAAAATTATTATCTCGCAGAGATCTAAAAAAAGACTTGAGCTTGCCAGAAATTTTTCAGCTGATGTTTATGTTTCAAGCTCGGAGGAGAATCTTGTAAAAAGAGTTATGGAGGAGACAGATGGAGAAGGAGCAGATGTGGTAATGGTAGCCTGTGCTTCTACTTCAGCTCAACAGGAAGCTCTGCAAATTGTAGCACACCGGGGAAGAGTGGATTTCTTTGGAGGCCTACCTCCCGGAAGCTCAAGGATAAACATAGATAGCAATATTATTCATTATAGAGAATGCTTTGTTGTTGGTTCACATGGAAGTGTTCCCCGCCAGCATAGAATAGCTTTAAATCTTCTTGCCAGAGGAATCATTCAGGGAAAAAAATTTATCACTCACCATTTTAGTTTGGATGAAATTAATAAAGCTTTTAAAGTAGCCGAGAGCCACCAAGGCCTGAAAGTGATAATTCACCCTTAATAAAGCTTTTGAAGTTATATCATACTTTTATCTATTTCACGGGCCACTCTTAAAGGTTTGGTTATAACTCGTAGAGGAAAAGTAGAGATGAATTGGAAGGAATCTTTCCTTATTTCTTTTGCTATTCTTAGAGGTTTGGTGAGGATTCTGTGTTTCAAATCATCAAGGTAAAGTTCAATAGCCTCCTCTGGAGCCACCTTAATTGTGTAGCCGCAGCTCTCACAGGTTATTTTAGCCATAGAGTTTCCTATATAGAGTATTTTCATTGGGGCCTCTTTAAAACAATTACTACACAGAAGAGTGGTTCTAACCTCCTTCATTTTTTCTCCCCTATTTTTATTCTCTGATGAAATTTTACCACCCTTATTCTTCCTGTCAATTACCTTTATCCTTCCAGTTTCATGCGTCATTGCGTCTATCTGGTGTGTTTGGTTGATTTGGTTTGTTTGGTGAGTCAGGTCATTGGGTCGTTGCGTCATTGGGTCGAGGCGTCGTTGGGTCTATTTCGTCCATCTCGTCTATCTCGTCTGTCTCGTCCATTTGGTTTATTTGG
>JAGGTG010000185.1 GCA_021163905.1 Candidatus Aerophobota bacterium | reverse complement strand
AGAGTATACGAAATGTAAAAAATGAACAAAATAGCAGTTCGATTAAAATATTCAAAAAGATTGAGGTTAAAAACAGATGAAAGTAAAAACTGTCTGGCGAAAATTTATTATAAAGATGATTAATCTTTCGGGAGGTAATGCATACCTTTGTGATAGCTGTATGCATGGATACCGGGGTTGCAGCTATCACCATAAAGAATACCCTAATGCCATTAAATGTCCTGATTATAAGGAACGCTACTGAGGAGAAGGATAGCTCTTACAGTTTATTAATATACTCGGCTGACTCTCGTAAACATTTTTGAGGTGTGGGCTTGGGTAGTGCTTCAAGTGAACAAAACCCTTTATAACCAACTGCACAGATAGCCTCACTTATCTCTTTAAAATCAAGATGTCCATAACCCGGAGCCCATCTGTTACTATCAGCTATATGGATATGAAAAAGACAGTTGCCAGCTTTTTGAATGCTCTTCCCTATTGAGATCTCTTCAATATTTGCATGGAAAGTATCAAAAAGTATACCTATATTTTCCCTTCCAATTTCCCCAAGAACCTCCAGAGCCTCATCCACTGTGTTAATAAGTTTAGTTTCATAACGGTTGAGCGGTTCCAGAACAAGTCTAACTTCATCGTTAAAACTGGCACAAATCTCCAGGGCCTCAATTAAAAATTTTTTTGCATCCTCACTTTCTCCTCTTCCTCTGAGCAGGCCCACTATCACTACTGCACCAAATTCCTGTGCCAGGCGAATATGTCCTTTAATTCTCGATATTGCTCTATCACGAATTTCTTTATCAGAAGATGTAAGAGAAAGCCCCTCAATTCCATAAGCCTGACCGGTGGTGATGGCTGGCATAACAAGGTTATATTGCTTGAGAAGTTTTTTAACCTTAGCTATATCAATACGGCCGGGATTGGTGATAGCCAGCTCTACACCATCATACCCGGCCTCAGATACTCTTGCAAGGTTAATCTCAAGACCATCCTCAGGGGAAAAAGGAGAAAAAGGAGTTGGATCCTGCACAGGAACAATGATACTGCTTTTCATCTTAATTCCTATGATTTAAAATCCAATCCTTGGTAAGCCGTAAACTGGCCTCCAGCCCTTGCTCTCCGGTTCCTTTAAATAAGGCTCCATTTCTGAAGCACTACGGAGTGTCACTTCCTCCACTGGTGGAACTTTACCCGGTGGAAAGGCATCAAGAATTTGATTAATAACCAGTGTCAGATACTCAAGGATAGCTGCAACGGGTCTTTTAGCCTTTCTGGCACTGGCAAGACTTGGTTTTCCAACTGTTCCCTCTGGCTGAGCAACAAGTTCAATAGGAGCATGGCCCTCACCCTCAGACCAGCGATGAGGTCGGCGAAGTGGATCAACCGATTTATCAAAATGACCATCGGGAAGATAACTTTTCCCCTCTGTATCCTCAGCCAAGCTCATATCAACCATTCCCTCGGGGAACATCAAAAGAGCCAGCGATGTTTCTGACTCATCTGCATGAACAAAATCAGTCTGCATACTATCTGGCTTTCCAGTTAAACCAAAAAACTCCCTCACTGCCCTGTGCCAGTCCAGCACCTGGAAGATTCCTGGAAGTTGATAACGATACATAAACTCATGCAGGGCTGATTCAAGAACCCAGAGCTGGCCATGGTTGTTAATGAAAATCTGCTTTCTAAAGCCATCGTTCCATAATCCAAGCATCACATAAATAAGTGTTTCCCGCACCACATCCTGTGGCATAATTACTGTCCCTGCCATTCCAATATGATGATAGGGATGGGCACCGTAGTTTAAAGGGGGCCAGGCAAGGTTAACAGGCCTTCCCTGTTTAGCTGTATACCTTCTAACTGCTTCCGCAATTTGGGTCACAACAAGCGTATCCATCCCCGAGTTCATATGCCGACCGTGTTTTTCTGTAGACCCTAAAGGAACAATTACTACATCGTTTTTTCTTCTGTTTTCAATGAGTTTCTGACGTATTGTAGTCTGGATATAACTTCCCGGCTTTCCAAGTTCTGGAGGAGACGGAACTTCATATTCATTTAATATAGCATCTATCTCTTCCTCCGATGCATCCCAGATCTTTTTTTTCAACCTGCCAACCTCATTATCTTCAAATATAATGGCAGGATTTTCTGTGGTAAGCCAAATTCCTTTTTTCTGATCAGACAATTTTTTACCTCCTTAAGGTGTTATAACCACCTTTATAGCTTTTTTATCTCTCATTAGATCTATCCCTTTATGAATATCCTTTAAAGAAAATCTGTGGGTGATG
>JAGGTG010000042.1 GCA_021163905.1 Candidatus Aerophobota bacterium | reverse complement strand
GAATTATAGTATTTTTCCCCAAACTGGAAATACCCCTCGAATGATAATCACGAGGCTAAAGTCCTGTAGGCGAGGAAAATATTGCTAAATCTTCCAATCTGAGCTGGAAAGAAGATATCTATAAAAAATAAGAGGAAAGGAAATATAAAAAGCGCAACTTTGTAAATCTTAGCCAGCCTTTTCAATAACTTTGATCCCATCCATATATGGCCAGAGGATCTCTGGTAGATGAACCCTGCCTTCCCTATCTTGAAAGTTTTCCAGAATAGCAACAACTGTTCTTCCAACAGCTAACCCGGAACCATTAAGAGTATGTACATAATCCACATCTTTTGTAGTTTTTTTTCTATACTTTATAGATGCCCTTCTTGCCTGATAACTCTCAAAATTAGAACAGGTAGAGATTTCCAGCCATCGGTTTTGACTTGGGAGCCATACCTCAATATCGTATCCAAATGAGGCTGAAAAACCCAATTCCTCACCGCACAGCTTTACAACTCTGTAGGGAAGACCGAGTTTTTTTAAAACCTCTTCCGCATCCTCTAATAATACTTCCAGCTGCTGATAAGAGGTTTCAGGAGTGGTAAATTTGACAAGTTCCACTTTGTTAAATTGATGGACCCTTATCATTCCCTGAATTTTTTTACCGTAGGCGCCTGCTTCCCTGCGAAAACAGGGAGTATAGGCGGTATAAGAAATGGGAAGCCAATCCTCTTCCAGAATTTCCTCCCTATGGAGATTTGTAACCGGTACCTCTGCAGTGGGAACAAGGTAATAATCATCCTTCTCACATTTGTAAAGCTCCTCTCTAAATTTTGGAAGCTGGCCGGTACCGGTGGTCGATGCAGTATTTGTCATAAAAGGAGGGAGTACTTCTTTATAACCCTGCTTTATATGCAGATCAAGCATGAAATTAATAAGGGCTCTTTCCAGTCTTGCTCCGAGTTCTTTGCACACAACAAAACCACTACCGGTAATTTTAGCACCTCTTTTAAAATCAAGAATTCCAAGATATTCCCCGATTTCCTGATGATTCTTAATGGGAAAGTTAAATTCCGGAATTTCTCCCCACTTTTTTACCTCTTTATTTTCATCCCGGGGAACATCTGAGTGAAGTTTGTTGGGCAGGTTAAGCAAGAAATTATTTACCTTTTCCTCATATTCTTTTCTTTTTTTCTCCCATTTTTTAATTTCTCTGGAAAATTCTTGCATTTCATTAATCAGATCTTTTGCATCTTTTCCTTTTTTTCTGAGCTGCCCTATTTGTTTTGATCTTTCGTTTTGAAGATGTTTTAACTCATCTGTTTTTTTTATGCAGATTCTTCTTTGCTCATCCCATTTTAAAAAACTATCAAGGTCAAACTCAAGTTTTCTTTTCGCAAGGCTTTCCTTCATTAAATCTATATTTTCTCTAACCCATTTTGCAGATAGCATAATTAGCTTCCCTTCTTTTTTGTTTTATTTAATGGAAGATAATCAAGAGGGTTTACCGGTTTCCCATCGTCAGCTCTTCTTATCTCAAAGTGCAATACTGTTTTGTCAACTGTTCCAGTATTACCTATTACAGCAATAGTTTCTCCCTTTTCCACAACATCTCCCTTTTTTACAAGATTGAGAGAATTATGCATGTAGCAGGTGTAAAGTCCAAGCTGGGAGTGCTCAATTATTATTGTCTTTCCGTAACCTCTTAACCATCCACTAAAATAAATCTTTCCCTGTGCAGGTGCGATGATACGTGTTTCTGCAGGAGCAAAAATATCAATACCAAAGCTTTTTTTTTCGTAATTAAATACATTTGATTTAACTGGCCAAATAAGAGATCCTCTACCTACTATCACTTTTGGGGAAGGTGTGGAGGATGACTCTTCCTCCTTTTTTCTTTCAGCAATTGCCACATTTACCTTTTTATTTAAGGCAATTTTTTCGGGAATACTAATTTTCACAACTTTTTTTGCTCCAGGAATAAATAACTTCTGCCCGACTTTTATATATCCTGGGTCAGATATACGATTAAGACGAATTACATCATCTATATTAACTTTATAAGCCTTGCATATACGCCAGAGAGTTTCGTATTTTTTAACCACGTGGTATACTCCCTTAACAGTAATTGGGAGGATGAGTTTTTGATTTGGGTAAATCCTGTCACTTCGGAGGTTATTTTTTCTTTTTATAGTTTTAATTGATACACCGTACTCCTTGCTAATGTCATATAAGGTATCTCCTTTTTGAACAATGTAGTATCTATAATAGGTAAAAGTTGCAGCCTGTAATAAATGAGAAAAGATAAGTCCAATTGAAAATCCCGTGATGA
>JAGGTG010000266.1 GCA_021163905.1 Candidatus Aerophobota bacterium | reverse complement strand
ACCCATCCCCAGATCTATGATATCCTCTCCTTTTCTTCTTGCATTTAACTTCATCTCATTAATAACCGAAAATGCATAAGGGGGAAGCCTTTTTACTCTGGGGAATTTTTCCATGTTAGTTCCTTTGTCTAATATTTAGTATTTTTTAATTGCCAGGTAACCTCATCTATCTCGTCTTGTTCGTCTGTCTGGTCTATCTCGTCTGTTTGTTCATCTGGTGTATCCGGCTGCTTTAGTTTATCTGGTTTCTCTTTATTTACACTGATTGTTTAACTACAAGGAGAAAATTCTCGCTTTGCTCCAAAATTTTTCTAAAACTGGAAACGAACACATCTTCCACTGGCAAACCGACTAACTGCCAACTGATTAACCACTTAAATACTCAGGCAGGAAAACCAGGGTAAATAAACAAAATAAAAAAAATTTATATCTGGTGGGCCCAGAAGGACTCGAACCTCCGACCCGCGGATTATGAGTCCGCTGCTCTGCCAACTGAGCTATGGGCCCACAATTTTGTAAATCCTTTATAAATCAAGGTTTCAGAGAACAGAGTTTACAGTTAGTCTCTCTTTTTTGCCTCGATGTCCAAATAATGCCCATCCTACTACACAATGTCTCAACTGCCCTTCTTTTATGGTTGGGTGAAAGATGAGCATAGTGCAGGTCATCTTTATATCTTTATGCCCTAAAAGTTCCTTGTGTTTAAAATATATATTATTTTCTAACGAAAGTCAAGAGCTTCCCGCTCCAACTTCAGGGGATGTTATCTGATGTAAATATTTGCCACCAAAGAATCCGCTGAGGTTATTGATACTAATTCTATCTCTTTTCCACGACTTTTTGTTTAATTTCGCATAATCTCCGAGAACATCCTGGCAAATTCTTTAAATTTTATCTTTTCTACCTTTTTAACATCGAGAAATTTGTTCTCTGCTACCTCGATTTTTTCTTTTTTGAAGAACAATTTCTGCCTGGCGCTTATTTGGACCACCTCTGAGACCACAACTAAGTCTACTTTTCTTTCCAAAAAACGATTCTGTATATCGAAGCCCAGGAAGGTAAAAAGTTCTTTTTATCTCTTATTGCCTCATCATAATGGATCTCACCATTTGGTCCAATATCTATACTATTTGCTACCACCGCTCCATAAAGAACCGGGGTTGACCCTTTTACTGTAACATCTGCATAGGGGGCGTATATCAAACCACGAAAAGCTGCGTTGCCTTGAAATTGGATATTTTCAGTTTTTTGAGTGCCGTATATAGCAAGTGCGGATGGATCTGAGTTTAAATTTACTATGCCATTGCCCGCTATTTTTAAGTTACCTCCCACATAGAAATTAACTGTTGATCCTGTAGCAACTCTAATTTCACCGTGTCCTGTAATATCAAGATCATTCACCCGAACATCTCCAGCAACATAAATAGTAACCGGGGCATTGATCTCTAAAACTCCGTTGCCTGATATAGATATTGCATCGTATCTATAGGTACCTGGATTATTCAACTTGTAAACATCATTTCCCGATATGCTTAAGATCCCCTGGGGTGTACCTGAATAATCGTAGTCAAAGCTCGCAGGAGGAACTGGCTGAGGAAGCTCTACCTTCACTCCCAGGTTTGTATCACCAAATATCATGCTGTTTCCGTTTAATGAAATCGCATCAGGATCAGTAAGACCTGTTCCCACTGAAGCATTGGAATTTGCATAGGTATATCCTGTGCCTGGATCATAATTAGTGGCTTGATCCTCGTAGCTACCTAATCTGGAATCATAACTATCCACAAAAGAGTCATTTAGCTGAACTGGCCCCTGAACAGTAAACAAAGAGTAGTTAAAAAGATTTATCTCCTGTAGTTCTGCAGTTACCTCAACTGTCCTTTCAGCTTTAATCTTATTTACCTGCGTAGAATAACCGGTAGAGGTAATGGTTACTGATGTGGTTGAGGAGGTAATTGTAACCAAGAAAGTTCCCATATCCGGGATAGCTCCTGATACCTCTGGATAAGGCTGGGATAGGTTTTTCTCATTTAAACAGAAAAGTGCAACATCTATACCTGATTCAGCTAAGGCAAGAGCTCTTTCCTTGTGGTATGAATAATCTATCTGTTTTCTTTGAACAACAAATCTTGTCATTACCGCTCCCAGGTAAATAAAAAGGGCTATAGCAATTACCAGTGATAAAATGAGTATATAACCTTTGCTATTATCTTTCATTCCCTTCCCCAGTTGCGTAAGTTTATCCTCGAGGATATACTCTCCTTTTCCCTTATCCCCCTGTAAGTCCAGCTTGTAGTTAAGCTAACCCTGGCAGAGGAGGCAGA
>JAGGTG010000270.1 GCA_021163905.1 Candidatus Aerophobota bacterium | reverse complement strand
CCAAATAGACCAGACAAACCAAATCAACCAAACAAACCAAATAAACTAAAGTAACCAAATACACCAAACACACCAGACAAACCAAATCAACCAAACAAACCAAATAAACTAAAGTAACCAAACAAACCAAACAAACCAAACACACCAAACAAACCAAACACACCAGATAGACGAAATATTCGTCTTGACAAAATAAAAAAGCAAAATATAATATTAGGTAAGCCTAACATTATTATATATATCTAAGAAAAGAGAAAAAAATGGGTAATTTAACAGAAAGCGCTCAGGATTACCTGGAGGCAATCCTGGTTATAGGTAAAGAAAAAAAAGTCGTAAGAGTAAAGGATATTGCAAAATACCTTAATGTAAAGATGCCCTCAGTAGTAGCCATGATTAAAAATCTTGCAGAAAAAAACCTGATAAGACATGAACATTACGGATATGTGGAGTTAACAGAGGAAGGACTAAAACAGGCAAGTCTTATCTATAATGCCCATAAAACACTTTTTAATTTCCTCCATAATTTATTAGGAGTAGATATAGCTCTGGCAAGAGAGGATGCCTGCAAAGTTGAACATTATATACACCCCAAAACCTTAGAACATATTTTAAAATTTGTAGAATTTGTCCAGACCTGCCCCGAAGGTAAACCTCACTGGCTTTCCAGCTTTCACTATTTTATCAGGCATGGGGCAAGACCTGAGCATTGTAGCAAAAAAGAGAAAATAAAAAGGAGTAAAAATGAATTCCTCAACACTAAATAATCTCAAAATAGGCCAAAAAGGTAAAGTAATCAGAATTTCTGGTAATCCAGCAATAAAGAGAAGATTACTGGATATGGGAATTGTTCCTAATGTAGAGGTAAAAGTAGAGAAACTGGCTCCTCTTGGTGATCCTATAGATATTCTTGTAAAGGGATACCATTTAACATTAAGAAAAGAAGAGGCATCTTCTATAACTGTAGAGGTTATAGAAAAATGATACCCTTAAGTATGGTAAATCCAGGACAGAAAGTACAGATAGTCCAAATAAGAGGTGGTAGAGGACTTGTTTCAAAATTAGCTAATATGGGATTTTATCCCGGGGTTATAGTGGAGGTAATATCTAACAGAAATGGCCCTTTAATTGTTGCAAGAGAGGGGATACGTCTTGGACTGGGATTTGGAATGGCACATAAAATCTTGGTTAGACCTTTAAATTAAAAGGGGAGAAAAAATGGAAAAGAAGATAAAAATCGCCTTAGCAGGAAATCCCAATTCGGGAAAAACAACTGTATTTAATAACCTAACTGGCTCTCACCAGCATGTTGGTAACTGGCCAGGAGTAACTGTTGAAAAAAAAGAAGGAAAATTCACCTATGATGGTTTTAAAGCAGATGTTATTGATTTACCAGGAATTTACAGTTTAACCGCTTATTCTATTGATGAGAGAATTGCTCGAAATTTTCTACTTCAAGAAAATCCGGATGTTGTGGTGGCAGTTATTGATGCCTCTAATCTGGAGAGAAATCTATATTTAGTCGTTCAGCTATTAGAATTAGGAGCAAATGTTGTATTGGATCTTAATATGATGGATTTAGTTGAAAATAGAGGTATAAAAATAAACAAGGAAAAACTCTCCCGCATCTTAAATGTGCGGGTAGTTGAAACAATTGCCCATAAGGGGAAAGGAATAGATGAGATTAAAAAAATAGCTATAGATGAGGCTAAAAATAAAAAAACAGGGGAATTTAAAATAGACTATGGAAAGGATATAGAGCAGGTGATAGACAAATTAACCAGATTCTTAAAAGAAAGAAAAATTTCTGTAAACTATCCTCTTAGATGGCTTGTTATAAAGCTTCTTGAAAAAGATGCTGAAGTTGTACAGACAATAAGAACCTTATCCGAAGGGAAAATCATTCTCAATGAAGTGGAACAAAATATATCTAAGTTGGAAAAGCATCTGGGATACGATCTTGAAACAGCACTTGTAGAGAGAAGATACGGCTACCTGAAGGGGCTTGTAGGAGAGTGTACATCCAGACATTACACTTTTAAAGAAAGATTAAACATCTCAGATAAAATCGACAGGGTTGTAACCAACAAATTCATAGGAATACCTCTTTTCTTGGTGCTTATGTGGCTCACCTTCCAGTTAGTTTTCACCATAGGAGGACCACTGGCAGACCTGATTGATACATTTTTTGGATGGACAGCGCAGGTAGTATCAAAAGAACTAATCGGTATTGGCGCTCCTGAATGGCTAACATCTCTCATCTCCGATGGAGTCATCTCTGGAGTAGGTTCAGTTCTTGTCTTTTTACCCAATATTTTGCTTTTATTTCTGGCTATATC
>JAGGTG010000261.1 GCA_021163905.1 Candidatus Aerophobota bacterium | reverse complement strand
ATCCGTAGTAATCCAGGCAATCCAGAGGCTTAGAATATTTAGCTTCGGAATTGAACGAAAAGAGGGCAGGTTTTTGACCTGCCCTTAATTATTAAGGTTTCTTGTCAAAGAAGTATAGAATAGCCTCAGCGTCCGTATAATTGCCGCTGGCTGTGGCTGCTGTAACTTTATTGTCAGAAACAGTTATATCACTTCCTGCTCTCACCATTCCACCCGTGGCATTGGCTTCACCATCTATTGATGTATCCACAAACTCCGCATACTTTGCACCATCTGCACCGAGTGCACTATCACAGTCACTTGTAGTGCACAATGCAATGAGATTATGGGGGGTTGTGTCATTACCATCGTAGCCCATTTTTACATAGAATGTTGTGCTACCCAGTTTAATGGAAGTTGTGGGTGGATTTGTATAGTTTTCATCGAGTATCTCAGTGGTAGGTGAAGTATCATCCATTACACCATCCTTATCCGTATCTCCTGGAAATCTACCCTTCTGGTCCACAAATGACCAGGTGAATGCCTCCCACTTCTGGACCTGAGCAATAAGCTTCTTTGCCCTGGCATTTCTGATTATATCCTGCCCCTTTAGAACTGCTCCTAAGATGATTCCAATAATCACCAATACAATTGCCAGTTCAATTAATGTAAAACCTTTTCTGTTCATATTTTTTATCCCTCCAGACATTACCAGATTTTGTAATAAACCGTTGTGTTGCCACTTTTTTGTGCAAAATAACCTGATGAAACATTGCCATCGTCTATTGCTCTATCCATAAATTCTAAGACAGTGCCAGATACTGTAGCATTGCCAGTGCCAGCATCAAAGTAAGCACATATATTGGTGTTGTTACTTGTCATGTTACCGACACCCTCAAACTCCGTTGAGTTATCGGTAATGTTTATATTTGCATCACCAATCTTGAAGGTAGCATCCGTTATTCCATCAATTGTTTTGAGCTCTTCAGTTGTGGTAGCGGGTGTCTGGTTCTTGTCATAGTATGTTGCCTCTGCAATCTCTATTGCCCTCAACTTGTTGGCGTAGCTCTTTCCTTTTGCGCTGTTTATCAAATCCTTCCCTTTAAACACTGCCCCTAAAATAAGTCCAATAATCACCAGGACAATTGCCAGTTCAACCAGTGTAAAACCTTTTCTGTTCATCTTACCCCCTCTGAAAGTTTTAGCTTTCAATAATTACACAAAAAAATCAATCCTGTCAATATCAGTCCAACCAATAAACACAGTTCACTGTAGAATTGGCATCAGGCCAATCACTATCGCTTTCATTTACAAAATCGCCATCTGTTCCGTTTGCCTTGCCGTCTATGATTGTATCCATCGCCATTGCTATGTCTGCCGGCATATCTGTTAGGTAAAAACACTTTCCCGTTTTATCTCCTACCGTTTTGGTGTCTATGTAAAGCGTAACTGTTTCCTGATTATATTTTCCAACCATTATTTCTTTATAAGCCTTATCGGTGTTGGATGCAGGAGGTCTCAGTCCCTTCTCTTTCAAATCACTAACTACATCATCCATATCAGAAGTTGTATTTGCATCTTTTATTCTTGTTCCTGTTCTATCTTCCCAGCTCAAGACAGCAATTTCCCAGGCTTTTATAAACCTGTTATAATATTGCTTTATACGAGCACTGCGCACAATGTCTCTCCCTTTTAAAACTGCTCCTAAGATGATTCCTATTATGATCAGGACAACGGCCAGCTCAACTAATGTGAATCCTCTTTTATTCATTTTCATGGCAAATCAACAATCAACATAGTATTGACTGTTTTTTCAGAAAAATCCTGTTTTGGGTCAGCGGAGGGCCAATTGCCCACATAACCGGGGTTTGTTGTGTTATCCGGGTATCTTCTGAACTTACCCTCATTTGCATTTGCTTTCCCATCTATTATTTTATCCAGCGCTACAGCCAGATCAGTAGGGACAGCGGTAAAGTATAGTGTATTATAATAGGTATCATCCTTGTCGCTGTGTTTATAGTCTAAATAAAGGGTAATTGTCTGCGAGCCTGAATAATGGCCTGTAAACTTGTATTGGCCACTCTGGGAGGTATTGGTAGTAGGTGGCGTCAAGCCTACCCTTTTGAGAATATCATCAATGCCTCCACTGTTGCTGAAGGTGCTTCCGGTAACATTATCAAACTTTCCATCCGGGCTTCCTGTTCCACCATTGTCTGTGCCATCTCCAAGCAAATTCCCTGTTCTATCGTAATAATTTTCCACTGTTATCTCCCAACTTCTTACAAAACTATTGTAAAACTTCTTTTGCTTGGCACTGTTAATCAAATCTGCTCCTTTTAATATTGCACCGAGAAGAATTCCGATAATGATCAGAACAA
>JAGGTG010000079.1 GCA_021163905.1 Candidatus Aerophobota bacterium | reverse complement strand
TTTGCTGACTTTCATGAATTTTCCTCCATTAAACCCACTCTTTATCTCACCTCAAGAGTCCCTTTTAAACGAATATCTTCTGAAGATGCTCCTATCATCACCTCAAAGATTCCCGGTTCTACAATTAAATTCATATTAGCATCATAAAAAGCCAAATCTTCTCTGGGAACAAGAGTAAAGGTAACAGTTTTTATCTCACCTGACTCAAGAGTTATCCTTTTAAACCTTTTAAGTTCTTTTACAGGTCTTGCTACGGTAGCTATCCTGTCACTAATGTAAAGCTGAACCACCTCATCCCCTTTACATCCGCCCACATTTTTTACATCTAAACTAATATTTACCCTTTCCTCAGGACTTATCTTCTCTGGATTTATTTTAAGATTGGTATATTCAAACCTTGTATAACTTAATCCATAACCGAAGGGAAAAAGCGGTTGCTCTCCTCTTAAATCAACATAATCATATCCTCTTCCTGTTGGTTTATAATTGTAATAAAGGGGAAGTTGACCAACTTTCCGGGGGAAGGTAATTGGCAACCTCCCACTAGGATTATAATCACCAAATAAAACATCAGCAATGGCATTTCCTCCTTCTTCCCCTGGGTACCACGCCTCAACCACGGCCTTTACCTTGTCCACCCATCCTGTCATAGTAATAGCACTTCCATTTATAAGCACTACAATAACAGGTACTTGCGTATTACATATTTCTCTAATTAAATCCTCCTGCACACCAGGCAAATCTAAACTGCATCTATCTTTTCCTTCACCTTCGGTTTCCGGTGAGGAATTTCCCATAAATAAAATGGCTGCATCAGATTTTTCAGTTATCTTTATAGCTTCTTCAAAGCCCTCTTTAGAGCTTCCGGTTAAACTGCAACCCTCTGCAAAGTAAACCTCAGCATCTCTGGAAACCTTATTTTTAATTCCTTCTAAAGGTGTAACTACCTTTACTCCATAGCCACTGTACCCTCCAAGTCTTGGTGTATCTGCATTAGGCCCTATAACAGCGATAGATTTTAAATCTTTATGTAAGGGCAAAATACCATCATTTTTTAACAAAACTATCCCTTCTCTTGCCGCTTTTAAAGCTAATTTTCTATGTTCTTCACAATTACAGATCTTCTCGGCATACTCAGGATCTACATAAGGATTATCAAATAAACCCAGCCAGAATTTAACCTTTAAAATCCTGCGAACAGCCTCATTGATTACCTCTTCTGGTAATTCTCCTTGCTCTGCAAGATTTAAAAGCTCCTCAAAACAATCACTTTCGGGAAGTTCCATATCTAATCCAGCCTCAAGAGATCTCTTAGCAGCCTCAACTTTTGTCGCTGTAACTTTATGAAGAGTATATATACCTAAAACAGAACCATAATCTGAAACTACAAATCCCTTGAATCCCCATTCTTTCCTTAAAATATCTGTAAGAAGCCACTTATTGCAGGAGCAGGGTACACCATCGATAGAGTTATAAGCTGCCATTAAAGATAAAGCATTTGCCTGTTGAATACAGGCTTTAAAGGCTGGAAAATAAACCTCCCTTAAAATCCTTTCAGAAAAATGAATCTCATTACTATCTCTTCCCCCATTACCAACAAAATTAGCAGCAAAGTGCTTGGGTGTAGCCACCACCCCTTGACTTTGAATCCCTTCAATAAAAGATACAGCCATAACTGAAGTTAAATAAGGATCCTCACCATAGGTTTCCTCTGTCCTTCCACATCTTGGATCTCTGGCAATATTAATGGTGGGTGAAAGACACTGATGAATACCGCGTGATCTTGCTTCCTTTCCAATTGCTACAGCTACTTCTCTCATTAAATCTGGATCCCAACTACTTGCCAGAGCTATTGACTGGGGAAAAATTGTAGAGCCTTTAGCCATACAACCATGCAGGCATTCCTCATGTATCATTACAGGTATTTTAAGATGAGTTTTTTCACGAACAAATTTTTGAATCTCATTGGCAAGCCTTGCACTTTCCCGGGGAGAAAATGACCTTAAAACAATGCTTAGCTCACCTATACTGTATTTTCCTTTTTCTATAACTACATCTTTCCAGTATTTTTTCCAGTAATAAGTTGATACAGATTCTAAAATATCCTTTTCTTCAAAAATCTTGAAAAACCAGCTGGCAACTTTTTCTCTTTTGTCATCTGGTAGACCCTCAAAAAGCTCAGAAAATATTTTCCATAGGTGTAGACCTTTTGTTTTTAATTGACCAATTTTTTCCTTTAGGCTCATCCTGGAAATAAGATCTTCAACTCTTTCTTCCACAGGAAAATCAGAATTTAAATAAACTTTCCCCTCTTCCATTTTTCACCTCTTCTTATCTATTATAGTATAGTAAAGCGAATAGTTCTTCATT
>JAGGTG010000018.1 GCA_021163905.1 Candidatus Aerophobota bacterium | reverse complement strand
CCTCTTTTTGGCGAGAAGATGAGCTTGCCCTTCACCAAAAAATAGCACAGCCAAAAAGCGGGAGGCCGAGCTGCAGAGAAGTAAGAAGTGATAATAAGAGTTTGGCGAGGCCGATTGCTTTGCCTTTTTATTAGGGGGAGCAGCGAGCGAAGCGAAGCGTTGAGGGGGAATATTTTCCCCCTCAATAGTCCCGCAAGAATACCCAGGAGCCCACATAGTTATCAAAAAGTGTCCCAATGTCAGCCATTGGTACTTGACGGATGTTATTTTTATGGCAAATTATATTTCTCCGTAAAATATTATAAAGGAGGACCTTAAAGATGGGAAAGGTTGATGTTGTGTGTGCAGGGATACTGGTGACAGATATATTCTCCAGTATTCTTCCTGAGCTTCCCAAACCAGGACAGCTCATATTGGTGGATGATATTTATCTTTCCACGGGAGGATGTGCCAGTAATACAGCAGTATCTCTTAGCAAGTTAGGGGTAAAGTCAGGTGCAGTTGGTAAGATAGGCAAGGACCTTTTTGGAGATTTTATAGTTAATTATTTGAAAGAAAAAGGGGTGGATACTTCAGGAATTTCCAGATCCAGTGATAAAGCGACGTCCAAGACTATAGTTCTTTTAACCTTTAATGAGGATAGAAGATTTATTCACAATTTTGGAGCTAATGCAGATTTTGGACTGGAAGATATAGATTTTGACTATATATCCCAGACTAAAGCTCTGTATATTGGAGGTTATCTTGACCTTCCCAGATTAAATCAGGCATCTGTTATAAAATTGCTTAAGTTTGCCAGAGAAAAGGGGGTAATTACTTTTCTTGATGTAGTAGTGGCTCATCCTCACCCAGAACTTATCAATGAATGCAAAAATGCCTTTCCTTATGTGAATTATTTTCTTCCCAACAGGGATGAGGCTAAGATTCTTACAGGAGAGGATGATCCTCGAGCACAGGCCGAAACTTTTTTAAAATATAATCCAGAAATGACCGTAGTAATAACAATGGGGAAAGAGGGCTCTCTCGTAAGAACTAAGGAGAAGATAATTCAGGCTAAAAGTTATAGTGTGAAGGTTGTTGATCCCTCGGGAGGAGGAGATGCATTTGATGCCGGGTTTATCTTTGGTGTTTTGGAAAACTGGGAGCTTGAGGAAACCCTGAAATTTGCAAGTGCTCTTGGGGCCTCAGCTGTTACAGCTATAGGGTGTACTCCTGGTGTTTTCACAAAGGATGAAGCTTTAAAATTTATAAGAGAAAATAAACTGGAGATGGAGGTAATAAGGGCATCTTTATAGTTACAGTGTTTTTTGAGATCTATCTTATTTTTGACCTCATTTTTTCTATTTCTTCTAAAGTTGGAAGGGAAGGTTGGGCTCCCATTTTAGTTACCGTATATGCCCCTGCCAGATTTGCAAATTCTATAGCCTGCGGTAAGGGTTTGTTTTGAGTTAAACTCAAGCAAAGAGCCCCCATAAAAGCATCCCCGGCAGCAGTGGTATCCACAGGAGTTACCTTAAAGGCAGGAAAATACAATTTTTCCTTTGCTGTTAAAAGATAGGATCCTTTATCTCCCAATTTAAGAATAACAGTTTTTATTCCCCATTCCAATAGCTTTTCTGCTTCATTTTTTGCCTGTTCTACATTAGTTATTCTTCTTTTTAGCAAACTCTCCAGTTCTGTTTGATTGGGAGAGAGAATATCGGTATTAGAAAGGAGAGAGGGAGGAAGAGGTTTTGCTGGACCTGCGTCAAGTATGGTTGTTATTCCTATTTTTTTAGCCTTATTAAAAATAAAATCAATTGTTTCTACAGGTATCTCAAGTTGTGATAGAACAATACTTACCCGGGGGAGTATTTTTTCAAGAGAAGAGGCTCTTTCAGGTGAAAATTTCATATTTGCTCCCGGATCAAGGACAATACTATTATCCCCGTCTTTGTTAATAATGATCATGGTGACCCCTGAGTGTTCTTTCTCATCCATACTGATATAATCCGTGATCACTCCTTCTTTTTCCAACCCAGATTTTAACTGTTGTCCAAGCTGATCCTTTCCCAGGCATCCACCAAGAATTGCTTTTCCTCGAAGACGTGCAATACAAACTGCCTGATTTGCACCTTTACCTCCGGGAATTATGGAAAAATCAGAACCTATAAGGGTTTCTCCTGGTTTGGGAACTCTTTCTGCTTTAACCACAAAATCCATATTAATACCACCTATCACAAGAATTGCCTTATTGTTTAACATTTCTGTCACCTGAAGTTAAATTCTGAGAAATCTTCACTTAAATCATGAGGTTAAAGGAATTTGCCACACTTCTCCTCCTTGATTTTACAGGAAAGTATTAGACTTTTCCTTATTTAAGGGGGAGCAGCGCAAGCGTTGAGGGG
>JAGGTG010000030.1 GCA_021163905.1 Candidatus Aerophobota bacterium | reverse complement strand
GTATCACCTCTAACTTTACTGCAGCTCGGCCTCCGCTTTTTGGCTGTGCTGTACTTTAGTGAAGAGCTAACTTATCTGCTCGCCAAAAAGAGGCTTCCTTAGGGATACCCAGGAGCCCCTAAGAGGAATGTTGTGGAAAAAACTGTCCCAATTTCAGGCCTGAGCCAAATTGACTACAAGGAGGATGCAATGCTTCAAAAGCTGGATCAGATTATCAATGCTCTGGAGAAAAGACTGCAATCAATTGTAAATTGCAGGGTTCAGAAGGAATGGAAATTCAAATTGGGAGAGCTAAAGGATGCAGAAAAAATTGATTATGATGATAAATCCTGGGAGATGATAAATTTACCTTATAGATGGGATATTAAAAAAGAAGCATGGTTTAGAAAGAAAATAACCGTTCCAGAGAGTATTGAGGGAATTCCTGTGAAAGGCTCAAAGGTAGAGCTTTTCTCATCCGTAATGCTTGTTCCAACAGAGGTATTTGTTGATGGAGAGAAGGTGTTTTTTGCCAGGCACTGGGCAGATTTTAGAAAGCCAGGAATCCTTGTATCTGAAAGCGCCTCTCCCGGAAAGGAGCATACTATTGTTATTCATACCTTCTCTGGAGAAGGTTTACCTGGTATTCCCGTTATGCAAATTTGCTACAGCAAAGTAGATGATGTTGAGTTTGAGCTTTCCTCTTTTATAGAAGAGTTGAGGTTTGCCAGGGAGCTACCTGGAGGAGAGGAGCTTTGCAAGAGGGCAGTTGCCAGTATAAGCCCGCAGATCATTTTAAATTTAAAGCCCAGCGAGTTGCTGAATTTAATAAGCAAAATAGAAAAGGATCTATCTCCTCTTGAGCATCTGGCAAAGGAATATACAGTTCATCTTATCGGACACTCCCATATAGATATGAACTGGCTCTGGCCCTGGGAAGAAACAGTGGATATCTGTAGAAGAGATTTTGACACTATAACAAATTTAATGGATGAGTTTCCTGACCTTTGTTTTTCTCAAAGTCAAACGGTAACCTACAAGGTGGTTGAAGAAAAGTTTCCTCATATCTTTAAAAAAATAAAGGAAAAGGTAAATAAAGGAAAATGGGAGGTTACTGCCTCCAGCTGGGTGGAGGGAGATTTAAATATGGCAAATGGAGAGGCTATAGTTCACCAGATTCTCTACGGGAAAAAATATGCAAAGGATAAATTTGGAGTAGAGCCTGAAATTTTATGGGAGCCTGATACATTTGGTCACCCCTGGAGTATACCTCAGATACTTAAAAAAAGCGGAATAGACCATTACTATTTCATGAGATGCGGGAAAGGGTCTCCTATGTTCTGGTGGGAAGGTCCTGAGGGATCAAGGGTAATTGCTTTTAACAGTGTATACAATGCAAGTATAAACCCAAAACAACTTGCCGATGTTAGCAAAGATTTTAAAAAGAGATTTGGAGTAAAAAAAGCTATGTTTGTGTACGGTGTAGGGGATCACGGAGGAGGACCCACCAGGAAAGATATAGAGACTGCCCATAAGCTTGATAAAAAGCCTGTTTTCCCACGTGTTAAATTTAGCACCACTAAAGAATTTTTCGAAGCTGTAACCAGAGAATCTCCTAACCTTCCTGTGGTTAAAGATGAGCTTAATTTTATCTGGGATGGTTGTTATACAACCCATGGGGATATAAAAGAGCACAACAGAAAGTGCGAGAGACTTCTTTTAGATGCAGAGGTAACTGGCTCAATAGCAAAAATTCTTGGTGAAGAATATCCAGATCTTGGTGAGTACTGGGAGAAAGCTCTCTTTAACCAATTTCATGATATTCTTGATGGAAGCGCTATTCATGAAGCATATGAGTATTCAAATAAGCTGGCAGAAGAGGTAGAAAATAAGGTGAGTAAAACCATTTCTGATACTCTTTTTAAAATTGCAAAAAATATTGGCATAAAAAAAAGTGGTTTACCGGTTCTTGTATTTAATTCTCTTGCCTGGGAAAGAGATGATGTTGTGAGTTTACCATTACCGGAAAATGCACCATCATCTTTTGTAATAAAAGATGAGGAAGGAAATACGTACCCTGCTCAAATACTGGAGAATAAACTTTTATTTGTAGCTAAAAATGTTCCTTCGCTCGGGTACAGAGTTTTTTATTTAAGTGAGGGTGAGAGAAAAGAAAATTTAGCCATTTTAAATGCACCTTTTCGTTTAGAAAATGAGTTTTTTATCCTGAAGGTTGACGATAAGTCCGGAACCATATCTTATCTTTATGATAAGATTAATAATAAATTTGTTATGAAAAGGCAAAAAGATGGAACTGGTAGCCCTGAGGAAGTTGAGT
This sequence comes from Candidatus Aerophobota bacterium, assembly GCA_021163905.1. GTDB lineage: Bacteria > Aerophobota > Aerophobia > Aerophobales > B3-G15 > JAGGTG01. The sequence continues at coordinate 75 of JAGGTG010000030.1, read as the reverse complement.
ATACCTCTCCCTTTATGAATAATTTACTTCAGGTGTTGTACGAGCTTCCCCATCCTAGGTCTGTCTGTGCTATAG
>JAGGTG010000072.1 GCA_021163905.1 Candidatus Aerophobota bacterium | reverse complement strand
GGAAAAGTCTAATACTTTCCTGTAAAATCAAGTTTTGAATTTGAAATACAGGGATTATAGCATAAGCTCTCCTCTTTACAAATGTAGAATAATCCGTATAATTAGTAAGCACAAATAATAGACACAGGGAAGGTGTTATTATGCAATATAAACTGGTGAAGGAGATGGTACAGGATCTTTATTCAAGACCCAATGTTTTTCATCTTGATGTAGAACAGCTCAGAAGAGAGTCTGAGAAATACGGGATAAAAACTGAATTTGGAAATTATAATTTTTCATCAAGTGTTAGAAACAGAAGTGCCTGGGCTACTGTATATTTTGGCAGTGAAAGGGTTAGAACTAAAAAATTAAATCCTTATCAGAAAGAAATTGTAAAAAATCTGCCTTTGACTCTTGAAAAACTGCGCGGCTATCTCAAAAAAGCTCCTTTTGTCTGTGTTGAGAGAAAAATGGGACAAAATTCTGAGTTTACCCCTCACTGTACAGCTTATGTTTCAATACACCGCAAAGACTGTATTCGTATTGCTTATATGTGGACCGCTCTTTTGTTTGATCCTGAACCAGATAAAGAACCTCATCTTTATCTTGTTCAGATTCCCGAATGGCAGGAAAGAGAGCGCCAGATACTTGTATTTCCTGAGGAAGGGGTTACCTTTGTTCTGGGGAGTGATTATCTTGGGGAGATTAAGAAGGGATTTCTCAGAATGGCTATGTGGTTTGCCAAAGAGAGGGGTATGCTGGGAATACATGCAGGGGCAAAGTTGCTCAGGGCAAAGGATTCATCGGGTAAAATAAAAAGATACAGTATGCTGCTTTTTGGTCTTTCGGGAACAGGAAAGACAACTCACTCCTGTCATCACCATTATTTAAATGAGGAGGGAGAGGGTGTTGAAATTATTCAAGATGATGTTGTGTTTTTGAAGGAGGATGGATCTATCCTGGGGACCGAGAAAGGGTTCTTTTTAAAAACCGATATAGATCCTGAAAACCAGCCTTTAATTTATAGAGCAGCTACTCAGAAGGATACTGTGCTGGAAAATGTTATGGTTGATTATCAGGGGAAAGTGTATTTTTTAGATGATACTCTGACCGGGAACGGTAGAGGTGTTATTCAAAGGACCGATTTAGGTAAGGAGAATATAACTGATAGTATAAATTCACCTCCTCTAAGTGAGCTTGATGGGATGATTATAGCTTTTATTACACGGAGAAATACAGTTTTACCCATAGTATCAAAACTAACACCTGAACAGGGTGCAGCTGCTTTTATGCTTGGTGAATCAATAGAGACCTCTGCCAGTGATCCAAGAAGAATAGGGGAGTCAGTGAGAGTTGTGGGGACTAATCCCTTTATAGTTGGAGATGAAACTGAAGAAGGGAATATTTTTTATAAAATTCTGAAGAAAAACGAAGATAAACTGCAGTGTTATCTACTTAACACTGGTGGAGTAGGTGAGATAGTGGAAGAGGATGAGAATGGTAATAAAGTTGTGAGACAGCCTGTTACAAGAGTTGAGATAAAGGAAATGGCCTATATTATAAGAGGTATCGCCAGAGGAGTTATCAAGTGGCAGAGAGATCCTATCTGGGGTACCGAGACTCCCAGGAAGGTAGAAGGGGTAAATATCGAAAGGTTTTCTCTTGAGAAGTTTTACACTCCTGAGCAGATAAAGGCTTACGTGGAAAAGCTAAAGAAGGAAAGAATCGAATATATTAAATCCTTCCCCAACCTTGATAAGAAAATTATAAGTGCAGTAGAAAATACAGGCTAAAAGTTAAGTATGGAATCCAGCGCCAAGGCTTATACCTTCCCTTTTTGTAAGTATAACTGTTATTTTGTTTAACTCACCTAATTTTTTATAAAATAGTTGCCATGGTAGAAAAGAGAAATATAATATGGACTCAAATTATTTATTTTCCGGAAATGTTAAATGTTTTTTAATCGTAGAATACCCTCTTTTATGCGGGAGTGTTATTATTATGACTCCCTTGCCGCCATTGCTTATGGAATTTTTGCTGGACTTTCGATAAACTTTTTCCCTGTAATTGCAAGAAGATTGGGAGCAAGCTCCTTTCAAATGGGTCTTCTCACAGCAGCTCCTTTTATAGGAGCCTTGTTCACTATTTACTGGCATCGCCTCTCTGATGCTGCTATAAGTCAGATGGGTTTTTTTGTAAAGGTCAAATTATTAGCCAGAGCTGCGATTTTGCTCACCGCTGTTGCCACTAATCCCTGGATTTTCATTATTATTGTTTTTATTAATTCTCTATTGGAGCAGGCTGGAAGTCCTGCCTATGTGGGAATTATGAAAAGAGTTTACTCTGATAATTACCGTGCAAGAGCTATGGGTTATGTAAGGACAGAGATGGCAATAGTGGCTATTTTTGCCTCGTATATTGGAGGTTTTCTTCTTGATCATTTTAGTTACAGATATATTT
>JAGGTG010000178.1 GCA_021163905.1 Candidatus Aerophobota bacterium | reverse complement strand
TTGCTATACAGCACGTTTCAGAAGAACTTAATAGTGTGGAAACTTTAAATTTTTGACACTCAGAGCGAAACATTCAAAATGTTTCAGAAGAACTTAATAGTGTGGAAACTCATAATAGTGGATTGGAATGACTACCCTATCACAAGTTTCAGAAGAACTTAATAGTGTGGAAACTTACCATCGCGTGCAACCGGTGCCACACTTTTGATAGTTTCAGAAGAACTTAATAGTGTGGAAACCCAGCTTCATCCTTACCTATCAAGCGAATGGTAGCATGTTTCAGAAGAACTTAATAGTGTGGAAACAATAATCATCCTCTGTTTTTTCTCTTTTCCTTTCTTTTAGTTTCAGAAGAACTTAATAGTGTGGAAACTATGCCCCTCTCTCCTGTAAGAAATCCACGAAATCTCGTTTCAGAAGAACTTAATAGTGTGGAAACCATGCACGAAACTCTGAGACATTCAACTCTTTCATCAAGTTTCAGAAGAACTTAATAGTGTGGAAACAAGGAATGGGCACAACAGACTTTTCAAGAGCTCTACGAGTTTCAGAAGAACTTAATAGTGTGGAAACTCAAATTTCTGTGTTGCCATCTTTTACATCACCTCCGTTTCAGAAGAACTTAATAGTGTGGAAACGGAGGTGAGAAGAGGAAATAAGAAGTGACCTCATATCGGTTTCAGAAGAACTTAATAGTGTGGAAACTGATAGCCACGTGTTTGATGATATGATGTGAGCCACTGGTTTCAGAAGAACTTAATAGTGTGGAAACTCGTCATATTTCTTGTATATTTCACGGTATTCTTCCATGTTTCAGAAGAACTTAATAGTGTGGAAACTGAGAAGTAATCGGTAAACGGGGATATTGACTATGAGTTTCAGAAGAACTTAATAGTGTGGAAACTGTCTCCTGATAGCAACATGAAGGGCTACTTCGGCAATGTTTCAGAAGAACTTAATAGTGTGGAAACTTTTGATTGATTTGTCCGATTCAAAAATTTCTTGAAGTTTCAGAAGAACTTAATAGTGTGGAAACAATAAATAGCAAAAGGCACTGGCAGATGAGTAAGCAAGGTTTCAGAAGAACTTAATAGTGTGGAAACTTTTTCATATCACCTCCTATTTCGTGTTGCGGGTTCATCGTTTCAGAAGAACTTAATAGTGTGGAAACTGGAGATTTTCTGATGCACGAACTCACTTTTTTGGGAGTTTCAGAAGAACTTAATAGTGTGGAAACAAGTTTTGCTCTTGTTGTTATGTGTCCATGCAGCAGTGTTTCAGAAGAACTTAATAGTGTGGAAACTCTTTTGAAGAAAATAAGTAACGATTACGCAACTTAGGTTTCAGAAGAACTTAATAGTGTGGAAACTCTTTCGCTTCTTGGTTTGCAACAGATCAAGATATTGTTTCAGAAGAACTTAATAGTGTGGAAACAAATGACTGAACAAACGAAACTGGACTGGGAATTTGGGTTTCAGAAGAACTTAATAGTGTGGAAACGCATCGCTACCATCTCATCTTTCCTCTGTTCTAAGAAGTTTCAGAAGAACTTAATAGTGTGGAAACTAAAAAGTCTTTGCTGTGAGTTCCATCAACCTGTAAGGTTTCAGAAGAACTTAATAGTGTGGAAACTATAGTTCATAACAGAAAGGACAAATAACTTCACCAGTTTCAGAAGAACTTAATAGTGTGGAAACTAATCATCCAGCTTCCATCCTTGTATCACAGGTATAATGTTTCAGAAGAACTTAATAGTGTGGAAACTAAGCGTTGCCAAGAAGACGGCAGCGTGGCATTGAAGTTTCAGAAGAACTTAATAGTGTGGAAACTAGAATTTTCCGTGCAATCTACAGCAATAAGCTCTTAGTTTCAGAAGAACTTAATAGTGTGGAAACTGAAATATCTCCATTTGTGCCGCGAATGTAGCGGCGTTTCAGAAGAACTTAATAGTGTGGAAACTATGGGACATCGAAGAGAGAAACGGTGAGAAGGTCGCCGTTTCAGAAGAACTTAATAGTGTGGAAACTAGGCATTATACTCATTTCCATATTCACACGTCTCAGGTTTCAGAAGAACTTAATAGTGTGGAAACTCTTCTCCGCTTCCTCTTCCGTCGCGTGCAGCTTACATGTTTCAGAAGAACTTAATAGTGTGGAAACGCCAGCAGTAACTCTCCCACAAAGCCTCCCACACCGTAGTTTCAGAAGAACTTAATAGTGTGGAAACTCGCATTCTTTTGTATATCGGAGATATCTATTTTCGGGTTTCAGAAGAACTTAATAGTGTGGAAACTGTCAATAATAGATAATATAGAGAAGGAGATGAGAAGTTTCAGAAGAACTTAATAGTGTGGAAACCCCTTCACCTATCATTCATTTGTGTAGTCTCTCACCAGTTTCAGAAGAACTTAATAGTGTGGAAACTGTCAATGGAGTGAAAGAGGTGGAA
>JAGGTG010000227.1 GCA_021163905.1 Candidatus Aerophobota bacterium | reverse complement strand
CTTTTAGGTTAAAGTTAAAATGCAAAGAGCAGGAATTGCCGATCTTCCTCTTCATTACGGTAGATCCCCACGGTGGCTTTTTGAAAGAATGAAAATGCTTGCAAGGGAGATAATAATAAGTATTATCTCTGATTCAGGGAGTGAGGAACTTTTAAGAAAAATATCTGATCCTCTCTGGTTCCAGGCACTTGGGTGTGTTATGGGTTTTGACTGGCACAGCTCTGGATTAACCACTACTGTATGTGGAGCGATAAAGGAAAGTATCAGAGGTCTGGAAAAAGAGCTTGGTTTATTTGTTGCGGGAGGGAAGGGGAAGGTGTCTCTTCGTACCCCTGCGGAGATCCTGCAGTGGGGTGATAATATTAGCTCTGACCCTAATTTACTTGTATATGCCAGCAGGATGGCTGCAAAAGTAGATTCGGCAGCTGTCCAGGATGGATTTCAGCTTTACCATCACTGTTTTATTTTTACTTCCTCTGGACAATGGGCGGTTGTTCAGCAGGGAATGAACGAAGTTACCGGATATGCTCGAAGGTATCACTGGATAAGTGAGAAAATAAGTAGTTTTGTCTGTGAACCTCATTTAGCAATATGCTCTACATGGAGAGGAGAAGGGTTAAATATGGTGGCAAGGGAAAGCGAGAAGGCAAGGATAACCTGTACAGAGCTTTCTAAAAGTTCACCATCTAAAATAATTAAAGAAATTAAAAAGATCAGTAGTTTAAAGCTGCCCCCTACCCACTCCTTTTCTATTTTAGACAAAAGACCTTATAAACTGGAGAAAACCTTACAGACTATTCACAATAGATCACCTGAGGACTTTGAGCAACTTCTTGGAATAAGAGGAGTTGGTGCCAAGACAATAAGAGCTCTTGCCCTTGTATCAGATCTTGTCTATGGAGTAAAACCAAGTTTTAAAGATCCTGCAACTTATAGTTTTGCCCACGGGGGAAAGGATGGATATCCTTATCCAGTTGATAAAAAAACCTATGATGAAACAATCCTTAGCTTACACAAGGCTCTGCAGGAGGCAAGAATAGGTAGAAGTGAAAAAATAAAAGCGTTAAAGAGACTGAAATCTCTTCTTATTTAGCTACCCTTCCTCTTTAAGTTTTTTAAAAAGCTGAATAAATGCTTTTGCTACCTTATCAGATGAGTTACGTTGAACGTATTTTTTTGCCGCTTCTCTGCAACGCTGATAATTTTCGTCCTGTTCAAAAACACTGATGAGTCTTTCTTTAAATTCTTCCAGGTTTTTATATTTCAGCACTTCCTCACCCATAAGTTCAAAAAAATTTGAATCTCTTGCAATAATAGGGCATCCAGAGCCCATTATCAGATGAGCGGTACTTGATAGAACCACCCCTTCAGTGGAGTGTTTTCCAAATATCATTGTATCAGCAGCGTACAGATACTCATAGATTTTTTCCTTCTCCAAAACCTCTTTCCTTATCTCTACTTCCATTTTTCCTTTTAGAGCGTCAAATCCATAGACCCTTTGAGCTCCACTGAAGATAAGCAGGAGAGTCGGATATCTCCCGTTTATCTCTGCAAGTGCTGGAACTGTGTCCAGCATCTGTCTCCATTTTTGACCAAATACAAATATTATCTTTTTATCAAGGGGTAATTTTAACTTTTTTCTGTATTCCTCTTTATTACCTTCCTTCCAGGGATGGCAGGGGAAGGGTATAATGTGTATCTTCTCCTCAGGATAAACTTCCTTGAGGAAATTCTTATACCGATAATCAAAACAACAAAGTGCATCCCATTCAAATTGATAAAAAGAAGGATCATCTATCAATTTATTGGTATGAACAACCAGAACAGTTTTAGCTTTCTTTTTTATCCTGGGGAAAATTTTTGCAAGTTTATCCCTGGGAAGCATTCCGATATCCTGTGCTACAAATATATCATAATCCTCCTTTAAAAATGGTATTGGATTAAGGTAATTTGATCTTATTGAGGTTCCAAAGCATCTTGTAATGTAATCCTCGTCAGTTCCTATAAGACAGGAGCCATGAAAATCCGATTCTATAAATGAAAATACTATAAGCTTGTTACCGTTTTTGATCCACTCTTTACCCACAAGTTCTGCATGAATTGATACACCTGAGGTCTCATTCCATGCCGTCATCATCCCTATTTTCATTTTTTCACCCTCTTTTAGGATAAGTTAGTCCTAAAAGATAAAAGAAAATAAAAATATGTCAACTCTCCCCTTTTCATAGATGTAGGCTCCCTGGGATACCCAGTGAGCCCATAAATCCTGTCTATTTCGTCTATCTCGTCTATTTCGTCTGTCTGGTGTATTTGGTTCATTTAGTTTATTTGGTTTATTTGGTGAGTTGGGTCGAGGCGTCGTTGGGTCGTTGCGTCTGTTGAGTCGTTGCGTCAACTTCGTCTGTCTCGTTTAAAGCGACGTTGGACGTAGGACCTCGGACATAGGACGCATCTACGC
>JAGGTG010000014.1 GCA_021163905.1 Candidatus Aerophobota bacterium | reverse complement strand
TGATATGATAGCGCCTACTATGTTAGAAGAGTGCCTTCGTATAGCGGAGGCAGGGTATCCTTTAGTTTATACAGATGTTGAAGTTTTTGAAAAAGGTCAGATGGAAAGAAAGGATATTTGGGTAAGTGGGGAATATAACTTTGATATTTTAAAATTTAGAAACTTTATTCCAACAGCTAGTCTTTTTTTAAAAAGTGCATGGGAAAAAGTAGGGGGGTATAGGACAAATGTTAAGGGATATGAAGATTGGGATTTTTGGATTGCTTTAGGAGCTAAAGGATATTATGGAGCAAGAGTAGCTAAACCTTTATTTAAATACTTTAAAGATAGAGACGGTCTATATGCCAAAGCTACTAAAGACGATGCAAGGCTCAAGGCGAATATTGTTTTAAATAATAGAGACGGTTATCCATCAGAGGTTATAGAATGGGCTTCAGCTATTTTGAATGGAGAATCTTGGGCTTCTCCAGGAGAAAGAGGTATAGTTCCAATTCCTCAGGCAATAACTCAGATGAAATTAAAAAAAACGCAAAGAGACCAGATAAAAATGATCTTTTATACAGCAAAGCAATTATACAATAATGGTCAGGAAGAAGAAGCAATAAAATTATTTAAAAAAGTACTGCAATTAGATTCTAAATTCGCCTTGGCACATAATGATTTAGCCTTTATCTATTGGCAGAAAAAAGATGTAAATAAAGCTCTATATCATTTAACTAAGGCCATGGAACTGGCGCCGAATGATCGAGACATTATCCGAAATTGTGGACGGGTCATGCTAGAGCTTCATAAGGTAAAGGATACTTAATGATTTATATAAACACTATTTGCAAGAGTATTTGAGGAAAAAGAAATGAAAAAAGTAGTTAAAAAAATTGTAAAAATCATAAATGATGAGAATAAGAATATAGATTCTGAAGAAATTAAAAAAAATAATTCAAATAACAAACTTAAAATTCTTTTGATAACGCACAATTTTCCACCAGAATGGTATGCAGGTGTTGAAATTTATACTTATAACTTTGCTAAGACATTAATTGAAAGAGGGCATGATGTTTCGGTCTTATATCCAAAGCTTGATCTAACCATAAAATTACCAACATTAAAAGAAGATTTTTATAGTGATATTAAGGTATATAAGCTTTTAGTTAACAATACCAATCTCTCTTTACATATCGAAAATCATGAAATTGAAAATGTTTTCGCAGAACTGATAAGGAAGAAAAAGTTTTCAATTGTCCATTTTCAGCACACGCACCAATTTTTACCTTTTTCTCTTTTAAAAATTGCCAAAGAGCAAGGATATAAAGTTTCTTTAACTTTACATGATTTTTGGTTTATGTGTCCTAGGACGCACTTATATATTCCAAAAACAAATATAGTATGCGATGGTCCAGAAACAATTGATAAGTGCGTTCAATGTCTATTAGCCGATTTATTCACAGAATTCACTCCTGCCCAAAAGGCTTCACTTTATTATACTATTGCCTATCGCTCAGAGTATGTAAAAAAGCTTTTTGAAGACATAGATTTTATTTCGGCACCTTCAAAATATTTAGCTAAAAAATATACTTCTTATGGTTTTGGTAAAAATAATAAAATTAAAGGATTACCCTTGGGGCTTAAATCGATATTTCGCAAAAAAGTTAATAACATTAATTCAAAATATATAAAATTTGGATATATAGGCACAATTCATAAGTTGAAGAATGTGAATTTACTAATCGACGCTTTTAAAACAGTTAAAGGTAATGCAAAGTTAATTATCTGGGGGAATGGTCAATCTGAGGAAATAAAGAAAATAAAAAATGCAACCTTTGAAGATGATAGGATAGAATATAGAGGTGGATATACTCCCAAAAATCTCACTGAAATATTATCTGAAGTTGATATAGGTATCATACCTTCCTTGATAGAAAATTATCCATTAACTGTAAGAGAGTTTTTAAGTGCAGGAATTCCTGTAATTGCTTCCAAAACAGGTGGAATACCTGAAATTATTAGGGACGGAATAAATGGCATTTTATTTAATCCCACAAATGAAAAAGAATTATGCAGGATACTACAGAATGTCGTAAACAATCCACAACTAATTAAAAAATTGCGAGAAGGAATAACACCTATCAAAACAATAGAAGAAGATGCTATAGAATGGGAAAGTATTTACAAGGATCTAATTAAAAAAAAGGATAAGTGTGACATTTCCATCATCATCCCCGTTTTTAACAAACTTGAATATACCAAACAATGCCTTGATGCCCTTTATAAAGTAACGCCAAATCATTTATTTGAACTTATCATTGTTAATAATGCTTCAACAGATGGCACAAAGGAATTTTTGAATGAGTTTGCAAAAACATATCCTAATGTAAAGGTTATCCATAATCAAGAAAATCTGGGTTTTGCTAAGGCATG
>JAGGTG010000127.1 GCA_021163905.1 Candidatus Aerophobota bacterium | reverse complement strand
GACGAGATAGACGAAACAGACGAGACAGACGAGACAGACCCAACGACGCCTCGACCCAACGACCCAACAGACCCAACGACTCAATGGACGCAACGACGCAATGGGCCCACCAATCATCCTTCCTCAAGATAAGGGGATAGATCAAAATCAAGATCCCTTGTTGGAACTATAATCCTTGGTACAGGTACCTTTGGAATAAGCACCATATCCCCCAGAAAGAAACGAACTATCTTCTGGGGCAGGGTATGGGCTACAACTTTAACCAGGTAACTATCCTCTATTTCATTTAGTATAATGTCTCTGTAGGCTTTTTCAATTTCCCCAAATGCCGGATTTTTGCTTTTCCGCAACCTGCAGTAATCCCTCATTTTTCTGCAAATCTCAAGGTACCTTCCCTTAAGATTTTTGTAATATCTGTAAGCATCATTAATTGCCGATAGTTTCTGTGGATCCTCTCCAGGAACAACTTCTCTTATATGATACCGGGGCAGTTTTCCAGCTTTAAGGTTCTTCCACCAGTTGTCTATCCCCACCAGAGCATGAAAGGGTTGTCTGAACCAGATAAACCACCATCCATAAGCTGTAACAAGGGCAATTATATAGGCAATTAAGGTCCCACTGAACATACCTCTATAGTTTTTTCCTATAAGCTCTGCCCGTTCCAGTTGATAGGCATAGTTATCTAATATTTTCTCAATTTCAATGCCTATTTTTTCAATCTCCCCGGGAGATAGTTTAAATTTCACATCGGGAGAATAGATATTTATCCTTAAATTGTAAAAACCCGATCTCGGAATTTTTGCACCTAACTCATTGGGATTTAATCCCACATAAACCCCCCATGCTCCAGTGTGATGCCAGCTGGAATTTACCGCCGGTATTACAAAACCATCTATCTGAATATCTGCTGTTTTTTGACTCCACAGAGCCATACGCTTCCTTTACAGGTCAAATATTTTACCTGGATTTAGTATGTTGTTAGGATCAAATGTTAGTTTTGTTTTTCTTATTATGTCAATTTCAGCAGGACTCATCACCAGTGGAAGGTAGGCTTTTTTCACCAGTCCAATTCCATGTTCTCCTGAAATTTTTCCTCCCATAGATATAGCTATTTTAAACAGTTTATCAAGAGCTTTCTTTACCTTTTTCTCCCATTCATCCTGGCAGGAGGATGTTTTTAAAAGATTCAGATGAACATTTCCATCTCCAAGATGTCCAAACACGCCCGCAGTTAAAGAGTATTCACTGCATACCTGATTGATCTTTTCCACAAATTCTGTTATTTTACTCCGGGGAACCACTATATCCTCTTCTACCATTGTAAGGGAAAATTTTAAAAGAGCATCTCTAATTGATTGTCTGAGCTTCCACAGTTTTTCCCTGGCCGGGCGATCCTCTGCCACAAGCACATCTTCAACTTTTTCATCCATACATATCTGTCCAAGGATCTCAATATCTTTTGTTACCCTTTCCTCTTTTCCATCTACCCCTATTAAAAGGTAATGATGTGCCACGGGAAGGGAAGGGGGCTGTTGAACAAAGTCTTTTGTTATTTTGATTGTTAGCTCATCAATATACTCAATACTTGCAGGGATTATTTTTTCCTGCCATATTTTTGAGATAATGTTTTTAACAGTTGATAGTTTATTTACCGGCACTATAAGGTCAACCCTTGTCTCGGGCAGAGGAACAGTTCTCAGGATTATCTCGGTAATTGCAGCCAGAGTTCCCTCGGATCCAGTGATAAGTTGAATTAATCTATAATCGGTGGCATTTTTTACCAGCTTTCCTCCAGCTTTTATTAGCTCTCCCGATGGCAAAACAGCCTTTATTCCACATACGTACTCCTTTGTTCCTCCATACTTAACTGCATTGGCTCCAGATGATGATTCGGCAACATTACCCCCTATTGTACAGCTATCCATGCTGGCAGGATTAACAGGATAAAAAAGGCCTTCTTTTTCCAGTTCTCTCTGGAGGTTCCCATTTATAACACCTGGTTGAACCACAACCATTTGATTTTCAATATCTATATCTTTTATCTGATTCATTTTTTCAAAACTTAAAACAACTCCTCCCTTCACAGGAACCGCTCCTCCCGTAACACCTGTTCCTCCTCCTCTTGGTGTAATAGGTATTTTCTCCTTATTGCACAGTGCAAGTAACTGATGAACCTGGCTGGTATCTTTAACTTTCACCACTACTTCAGGGGAAAACTTAAGCTGAGGTGTCTCATCATGGGAATAGGGCTCAATGTCCTCCTCCTTGGTTAAAACATTTTCTCTGCCAGTTATACTCTCCAGTTTATCTATGATTTTTTGAGTTACCCTCTTGTAGCTCATCTCACCCCTCTCACCTGACTTCCCAGATAAACTAAATGAACCAAATACACCAAATAAACCAAACACACCAGATAGACGATTCCCTCTTGTCATTTGGTAAAATTATGCTATTGTTTAATAAAACAAAGAACC
>JAGGTG010000164.1 GCA_021163905.1 Candidatus Aerophobota bacterium | reverse complement strand
AAGAGAGAATATTAAAATATTACAGGAAAATCTCGTAAATAGGCAAAGCATATTTAAAAAAAGAGTCCTTTTCTTGACTTGGAAGGACTAATGTGTATAATCTAAGGTAAGCGGGGCGTGGCGCAGTCTGGTTTAGCGCGCTTGCTTTGGGAGCAAGAGGTCGTCGGTTCAAATCCGACCGCCCCGACCAGAAAAACTCCATTAAGAATAAACTACCCTCCTATCTAAACCTCCATCAACCATTTTTGACAAAACAAAAAATTACTGTAGATTTATCAAAAATTAAAAAGGGAGAGGCAAAGTTGAAAATTGATCTACCTTACGGTAAGAAAAATATAAGTTTTACCATTCCCGATGATAATCTGCAGGTAATAAAACCTAAAGTTCCATCTTTTTCAAAAACAAATGAAGAAGTACTGGAGGAAGCTTTTAATAACCCTCCGGGAAAGGTAAGGTTAGAAGAAATCGTGGAAGGAAAGAGAGTATGCGCCCTTGTTGAGGATAGCACCAGAGGACAACCTCATGCCCAGCAGATAGAGGCTGCAGCAAAAAGGCTAAAAAAAGCCTCTTTTGTTCAGTACATAATCACTACAGGTTCCCATTCGCCCCAAACTGAGGGAAATTTAAAAATAGTTGAGTATATTAAAAATAGCGCAAGAAAAAACAACTTAAATTACGATGTTTTCATCCATAGCTGCGAAAGTGAAAATTTAATAGAAGTTGGCGTAACTTCCCGTGGAACAAGGGTAGTTGTGGAAAAATGTGTTATGGATGTAGATTTATTCTTTGTAACAGCCAATATGAAAAATCATTATTTTGCCGGGTACTGTAATGCTGTTAAGAATTTTCTTCCCGGGCTTTGCTCTTTTGAAACAATAGAACAAAACCACAAATTAGCTCTTGAGGAAAACGCTATCTTTGGGCACCATCCCTGGCACCCGGATCCTGAAAGGAGAAATAACCCTGTATCAGAGGATATGATTGAGGCTATGAATCTCATAACAGGAGGAAAACCTGTTTATGTCCTTGCTACAGTTGGCAGTAAAAATCTTATCTGGGCATCTTTTGGTGAGATAAAAACTGTTACAGTAGAGGGAATGAAAATAATAGATAAAACTACCAGTTTTCACCTTGCACCATCAAAATACGTGATTGTCTCACCTGGGGGATACCCAGGTGATGAAACCCTTTATATAGCTCAAAGAGGACTGGATCTTGTAAAAAATGCAATTGAGGATGATGGAGAAGTTCTGCTGGTAGCCTCCTGTAATGGTGGATATAAAGGACTGGGCCCCAGTGAAAAAGCCAAAAGATTCTTTTATGATTCCTTAACTATAGATAAACCTAAAGGAAAACTCGCTAAGGAAATTAAAAAGGGCTACAGACTATTTAAACAAAAAGCCTATAAACTGGCGGAAATTGTGGATAGAGTGGATAGGATATGGCTTTACTCTGAATTAGACGATGAAGTAGTTAAAAAGGCGCATCTTTATCCAACTCACAACATTCAGAAAATAATTGATGGATGGTTGGAAAAGGATCCAACAACAAAAATTCTTGTTTTTAAGGAAGCCAATAAGTTAGCAGTTTATGCTAAATAAATATTGATTTTTCATAAAGGAAGGTGAAAATGAGGCCACAAAAACCAATGGGTGAGTCAACCGCCATTCTTTCCCAGGTAATGATGCCCAAAGATGCAAGTCATTACGGTAACATCCATGGAGGGGCGATAATGAAACTTATAGATGAGGTTGCCTTTGTAGCTGCTTCCCGTCATTCCCGTCGAAATGTAGTTACAGCATCCATAGATTCTTTAAGTTTCAAAAATCCTGTTCACATTGGAGACGTGGTTATTTTAAAAGCTCAAATTACTTATGTAGGAACAACTTCCATGGAAATTGAGGTTAATGTTACTACAGAGAGGTTAAAAACAGGTGAAATTCTTCCAGTTGCTACAGCTTATCTTACAATGGTAGCTCTTGATGAGAAAGGTCACCCTGTTGAAGTTCCCCAACTTGTCCCTCAAACAGAAGAGGAAAGAAGAAAATACGAAGAGGGAAAATTTCGGAGAGAAGAAAGACTAAAGAGAATAAGAAATTAAAAAATTATAAAAATTTTATTCTCCAGGGGTTCCTTTTTGAGAAGCTTTGAAGAAAACAGAGCCATATCTTAACCTTCTTCTTTCCAGATACATATCGAAAAGAACAGACGATAGTATAACAAGACCAAAAACTACATAGGTCCAGGAATAAGGAATTCTTAAACTGGTAAGTGCATTCTCTATAACAACTATAATAAGTGTCCCGCAAACAATCCCCACCATGCTACCTATACCTCCCATAAGGGATGTTCCTCCAACAACAGAGGCAGCAACTGCTTTAAGTTCCCAACCTTCCCCTGCTCTGGAGGAAAAAGTACCAACACGAACAATTTGCATCATTGCAACAAAGGCACACAGAACTCCAACAATTATAAAACATACAGTTT
>JAGGTG010000049.1 GCA_021163905.1 Candidatus Aerophobota bacterium | reverse complement strand
AAAGAAATTGTTGAAATGGCGGTTTCTCTGACCAGAGCCGATTCCTGCCTTATCTTAAATTTTTTCACAACCTGCCCGAGGATAAATTTGAGGCTTTTCTTTCTGTTCCGATAATTGCAAGAGGAGAGCTAATTGGAGTAATTAACCTTCAACACAGAAAACCCTATCATCATACCTCGGATGAGATAAATTTAATTTCCACAATTGCTGAATATGTGGGAAGCGCTATTGAAAATGCCAGACTTTATGAGGAGACGAGAAAAAAAGCAATGCAGCTTGATGTTCTGTCACGGGTGAGCAAGACAATAGTTTCCAATCGCTATTTAAAAGAGATGCTTCAGTTAATCGTTACTATGACTGCTCAGGTTATGAATTCCAAGATATGCTCAATAATGCTTTTAGATAATAAGAAACAGGAGCTTTTTATCGCTGCGACTCAGAGTTTGAGTGAGGAGTACACAAAAAAACCTAATTTAAAGGTTGGCCAGTCAATTAGTGGTAAAGTTATAAAGGAAAAAAGGCCTATTACTGTTCTTGATGTAACCAGGGAACCAGGATATATGTATCCTGAAATTGCAAAAAGGGAAGGTATAGTCTCCATGCTTTCGGTTCCAATGATGATTAAGGAACGTGTAATTGGTGTTATAAATAGCTATACCTCTTATGAGCATAAGTTTACAGATGAGGAAGTAAAAATTCTGCAGGCGATAGCTAATCAGGCAGCTGTGGCAATTGAAAGTACCAATTTGACACAGGAGCTTATCGCAACCAAACAGGCTCTTGAAACACGTAAACTTGTGGAAAGAGCAAAAGGGCTTTTGATGAAAGAGTTATCTCTATCGGAAGATGAGGCTTACAAATTGATCAATAAAAAAGCAATGGATACAAGAAAGACGATGCGGGAAGTTGCCGAGGCTATTATTCTTTTTATGGAGATGAGAAAAGGCTCTTAGTTTCAAAAACTTCGGGTGGAAAAAAACACTTCCCCGGGGAATAGGTATTTATCCTTTCTTATTGCTTAATTCAAGTAAAGATTTAGCTATCTCTTCTGTTTTATCCTCCAGCGAGTCCTCAGGTTTCACATCTATGGATTCACCAAAAAACACGGTGATATTGTTAAAAGGTAGGGGAATAAAATGATTGTCCCACCTTCTACTTAGCACAATTCCTCTGCGAGCCTTTATCACAAGGGGAATGATTTTAGCATTTGCCTTTCTGGCAACGTATATTGTTCCTGGTTTAACTCTATGAGCCGGTCCCTGTGGACCATCAACGGCAATAAATCCTGAATAACCCTTTTTAATTGCCTTAATAAGCTCTAATATTGATCTTCCACCTTTAGATGTTCGCACTATATGGTAGTTAAATCCAGAAGCCAGTTGAGCTATGTAGTTTCCCCGAAAAGAAAAATTAACCAGGGCCACGGCATTTTTTATTTGAAGGGAAACAAGAAGTAATGTGTAACTTCCATGCCAGAAGACAAAGATAACTTCCCCTTTTTCCTTTTCAATTCTTTTCAGATTTTCCTCACCTACAATGCTAATTCTGCTACTTCTGGAGATAAGGATCAGAACTAACTGAATAAGCCAGCAGGGAAGTTTTATTATAACAATACGGAGGATAATTTTTTGAAAAATAAATCTGTAAAATAATCTATGAATTGTCAGATTTAAAAATATCTGCTTTCCATAAATAACGGGATTTATGATATATCCTTTTTTAATACAAAAGATATATCCTTTTTTAATACAAAATATGGAATTTCGCGTAAGCCGGAACATAAAATATACTTATTGCTCTTTTTGCGAAATGGTGGCTATTTCGCAATTAGGTTAATTAATAACCTTATAGCTTTAGTTTAGCCACCATTTCAACTTATCAATTACATTTGGATTGTTTTTTAGCTACTTTTGCAAAAGGGTTAATATCGTCGATGTCCGGTGTTTTTTGGAGGTCGAGCTTCATTAACAACAATTTCTCTATCCTGAAACATTTTACCATTGAGAGAATTGATAGCTTTATCTGCATCTTCATCAGAGCTAAATTCCACAAAACCAAAGCCTCGAGACCTTCCGGTAGCCCGATCAGTAACCAGGTTAACTTCGGTTACCGTCTCGAATTCCTTGAAGAGATCTTTAAGATCATCTTCGGTCGCCTTGTAGGAAAGGTTTCCTACATAGAGCTTTTTCCTCAATCTTTTTCTCCTTTTTCCACTACCTTCTGGTAATGGATATTTTCTTGATTTCTAATTTACATAAAAATGCTACAGTCATATTGTTATAATTAGCCTGGATGGTACCAAATAGGTTTTTATCAGGATAGACTACTTATTAAGACGAGCTGTTATAAGAAAAAGGCAGGTCTTAGAAGAACTATCCATACATTTTCACTCTAATTATCAAAAGACTGCTATTATTTTAAACCATTATATTTTTTTGTCAAGCTAATTGAGGGGGCAATGCTTCGCATTTCCCCCTCAACGCTTGCGCTGC
>JAGGTG010000031.1 GCA_021163905.1 Candidatus Aerophobota bacterium | reverse complement strand
ACTTTTACCGGCTCGCCAGCGGCAATATTTATTCCTCCGGCGGCAGTTATGCGGCGATGTCCGGCGGTATCAGCATTGACAGTCCAATACATATGTCCCATACTCTGAAAGAAGACTGAGGGTTTCTCCTCCGGTTTTAACTTCCTGGCACGTTCCTGGATAAGATTCGCATAATTCTCTATGAATCCTGCCAGCTCCTCAGCCTTCTCTTTTTTATCCAGAATTAATCCTATTTTTTCTATCATAGGGACTACAGTATTCAGTTCAATGCTCCAGAATTGAACCACGGGTATACCGGCCATCTCTATTTTGTCTCTTATTTCCTTCTTAAATAAGACCGTTCTGGTAATTACTATATCTGGTTTTTGTTCAAGTAACAGCTCTAAATTAACTGCTCGAGAGGAACCTACACTGAGCTTTTCTTTAAGAGAAGAAGGGAAATTACAGTCATTACTACGGGCAACAATCTTACCCTCGTCTCCCAAGGCACAAATTACCTCTGCCACAGCTGGAACGAGACAGGCAATTCTTTCCGGGGGAGAGGGCACTTCCACGTATCTTCCCATTTCATCGATGATAGTTATTGTTTCCTTCTCCTGTGTAGCTGCAGAAATGGATGCAACTTCTCCCGTCCATCCAACAAAAGTTAGGGCAAGAAAACAGATAGCTAACCCTACTAACATTTTTTTCATTTTTAATTATCTCCTTTTTTAATTTTTTTTCTCTTTTCTGTTATTACGAGGTTGTTTAAAATAACCGCAGCAATTCCTCCAGATCGCGGAACCTGTTATGCTGGATGAAAATCTTGACGATATCATCACTTACATCTCCTTCCAGACTTATTTTGAGTTTTCTCTTCAGTCTTTTGATTTTCTTATCACACGCACAGCTATAATAAAACTAATGCAGGCAAAAGCTACCATGTAAAAAAGTGAATAGTAGGGAAACGGGTAACCCAAAACTGAGGCCCTTATAGCTCTGGTTGAATGTGTCAATGGTAGAAGATATACAATTTGTCTTACCCAAAAAGGGTAATATTTTAAAGGGAAAAAGGTTCCACAGAGAAAAGCCATTGGAGTGATTACAAAATTATTTAACATTCCCTGGTCGGCGTGAGCTTTTACGACCATTGAGGTGATAATTGCCATTGAGGAAAAAATAAATGCATTAAGTGAAACAGATAAGATGAAGAGTATATTATTTATAGGAATAACCACTCTGAAAATCAGAGAAATCACCACAATTACCAGAGTAGCCAGCCACCCCCGGATCACTCCACTAATTACTTCACCCGTGGTATAAGATAAATCTGTAATAGGAGTGGATTGGATTTCATCGAATGTTTTCCAGTAAAATCTGGATATATTTATCTCAGTTGATAAGGCAAAACTCTGCCGCATACTGCTCATAGCAATTAATCCTGGTAAGATAAAAACAACGTAAGGTAATCCTTTGATACTGAGTTTATCTCTAAGACCCCATCCAAATGTAATCAGAAATAGAAGAGGTGATACGGAAAAGGAAAGGAGTTGTTTAATAAATCTTCTCTTCAGAATGAGCATTTCACGAAATACAATGGCTATCAGTGGTTTCATTTTTCTTTATTGCTCTCCTTGATCCGATTTTGGATTAACTCTTTTACCTGTTAATTTTATGAACACATCCTCTAAATTTGTTGTACGTATTATTGCATTTTTATCTATCCCGGAGAGAAACTTAGCTGCATCTTCTCTGGTGTTGAAGAATTCAATCCTTGGACCCTGGAAGTCCTCTATATCTACGGCTACTTTCCCAAAATTGTTTATTAACTCTACAGGAGAACCTAATGCGATTAGTTTCCCCTTGTCTATTATCCCCACTCTGTCCGACAGATACTCTGCTTCTTCTATATAATGGGTGGTAAAAAAAACGGTACTGCCTTCATTTCTTATTCTTTTTATTAATCTCCATATTTTTCTTCTTGTGTAGACATCCAGACCCGCTGTTGGCTCATCCATAATTAATAAATTGGGATTGTGCAAAAGAGCACGGGCTATGATAAGTTGTCGACGCATTCCACCAGAATATTTACCTGCAGGTCTATTTATGTCTTTTTTTAAATCTATAAGCTCAAGCAACTCCTCTGTTTTTCGCTTTATCTCGCTAATTTTCATCTTAAATAGTAGTCCATGAACAACTAAATTCTCAAAACCGGTAAGTTCCGGGTCAATGTTATGTGTCTGATGTATAACCCCTATCTCTTTTTTTACCCGTATAGGATTTTTCACCACATCATATCCGTTGATATACACATGGCCAGAAGTCGGTAGAGTTAAAGTCGATAATATCCTTATGGTAGTTGTCTTACCGGCACCGTTAGGTCCTAAAAATCCAAAGATTTCCTGCTTTTTAATCTCCAAGTTAAGATTGTTAACAGCAATTATATTTTGGTATCTTTTAGTAAGATTTTTTATTTTAACCATTGTCTGCCGGCAAAATGCTCCTTATTCTTGCATAATACTCATCAAAGTAAATC
>JAGGTG010000187.1 GCA_021163905.1 Candidatus Aerophobota bacterium | reverse complement strand
ACACCTGATAGAGGAATGGATATACCAAGAGCCTTTTATAAAGGGAAATCTTTATGCTGGCGATCATCTACGGGAGATGTTAGTCCTTATTTCTTTGAACCGGAAGGATTTGGATGGCTGAGAAGTTTTTATGGAGGTCTCCTTACTACCTGCGGCCTTACCCAGGTTGGAGCGCCATCTGAGGATCAGGGCGAAAAATTAGGTCTACATGGGAGAATATCTCATATACCTGCACAGAATATAGTTACAAATGAGGAGTGGGTAAATGAGGAGTACATCTTATCTGTGGAAGGTAAGATATGCCAGAGCGTGGTATTTGGAGAAAACCTTGTTTTAAAAAGAAAAATATGGACCAGACTGGGGGAAGATAGATTGTGGATAGAGGATAAAGTTGAAAATCAAGGTTACAGAGAAACTCCTTTTATGATCCTCTATCATTTTAATATAGGTTTTCCCGTGGTGCAGGAAAACTCCCGTTTAATCTCACCCACTCAAGAGATAAAACCAAGAGATGAGGAAGCTGAAAAGGGAAAGGAAGACTATGCAAAATTTAGCTCACCCATACCTTATTTTAAAGAAAAGGTTTACTATCATAAAATGAAGCCAGATAAGGATGGTTTTGTGAGATGCGCTGTGGTTAATGATAACCTTGAAGGAGAAGGTATGGGAGTATATCTTGTATACAAAATCGATCAGCTTCCAAATTTTATTGAATGGAAAATGATGGGTGAGGGAGAATACGTAGTGGGAATGGAGCCAGCAAACTGCGGTGTTGAGGGAAGAGCTAAAGATCGAGAAAGAGGAACACTACAATTTTTGAAACCAGGTGAGGTAAGAGAATTTAAACTGGAAGTTGGAGTCCTTACAGGAAAGGAGCAAATAGAAGATTTTGAGAGAAAAACAAAAATTTAGCTATAGCCCCATAAGAACGCTGGACAGCCAAAAATAAATTGAGATAGTGGTTATATCAAGTATCGTGGTAATAAGAGGACCAGATACAACAGCAGGATCCAGTCTTAATCTTTTTGATACAAGGGGTAAAAGTGAACCCAGGCAGGTAGCTACAACTATCGCTGCAAGCATACTAAAAGCTACACTTACTCCAATTAAAGAGCTCTTTTGAAGTACCAGGGCTCTTATGAGAGCAAGGATACCCAGGGGAATACCCAAGAGAGCACCTATTAGAAATTCTTTTTTTACCACCATCCAGATATCTGCTATTTTAACCTCTCCGGTAGCAAGTCCCCTGACAACTGCCATTGCTGCCTGGGTTCCCGCGTTACCTGCTGAATCCATAAGTACAGGTATATAAAAAGCAAGGGCTACAACCTTTTCCAGCGCAAAGGAAAACTGTTGCATTACCACACCAGAAAAAAAACCTGTAATTGCTAAAATTATAAGCCAGGTTAACCTATTTCTGGCTATGGTAAAAGGGCGCATTTTTATATAGTCTTCGGTATGCTCACCTGCTGCACTGAACTTGTACATATCTTCGGTATTTTCCTCCCTTATAACATCAATGACATCATCTACAGTAATAATTCCCTTCATCTCCCCATTATTACTAACTACAGGAAGGGCTAAAAAATCGTAATTAGCTATTTCTCGAGCTACCTCTTCCTGATCCATATCTACCGGGAGTGCAACAGGATTTTTATGCATTATCTTATCTATTTTTTCTTTTGGATTAGCAAGGATGAGATCCTTAAGGGTTAAAACTCCCACCAGCTTTTCCTCATCATCCAGAACATAAACATAATAAATCATTTCAACATCTTTTGCCGTTTTTCTTAATGTTTTCAATGCCTCCTCTACTGTCATTCCTGTTCTTACACTGGCAAAATCTGTGGTCATTATACCCCCGGCAGTAGTGGGAGTATAGGACATTAGCTCTCTTACATCCTGTGCTTCCTCCTTGGCCATCACAGAGAGGAATCTACCTACCATCTCCGGAGGAAGCTCCTCAAAAAGATCCACCCTTTCATCGGGGGCAAGTTTATTTAAAATCTTTCCTTTTCTTACATCATCAATTGCCCCTAAAATTTCTATCTGTTCCTCCTTATCCAACTTCTCAAACACATCAGCAGCAAAATCAACATCCCATATAGAAAATAAAAAAACCTTATCTTTCAATGAAAGCTCTTTTAAAATCTGTGCTATTTCTACGGGTTCATAATCTCTGGAAATCTCTCTTAACTGTTGCCTGTCCCTTTTTAAAAGAAGTTCCTTCATTTCAGGTAAAATTAAATATACCCTTGAGTATTCTTTTGGCATATTTATCTCTTTCTTTTTATTTTTACGCAAAGAAACCATGTTCTCTTTTATCTTTTCAGTTAGCTGGCTAATTTGCGTTTTTCTTAAAAAACTGGAAAAAACCAGGGAAGCAGTATAAAAGTGTTGAAAAAGCTTCTTTAAAAGACCTCCCGTTATTCCAGAGGGAACCTTTTCTGGCGAGCAGATTGGCCTTTGGCTCTTCCCTGGTTACCAAAAACCATTAAGAGGCCATCTTCTATAAAAT
>JAGGTG010000113.1 GCA_021163905.1 Candidatus Aerophobota bacterium | reverse complement strand
GGTAAGCCGCTCCTCGATCTACCAGATAGTGCACCCTCAGTCATGGGCGTGAAGCGAATAGCAAAGCGAATCATAAGCATAAACAATCAGTAAATCTTTGCAACAGTTACCATCAGTACTTCCAAACAAAGAAATTTTATAAACTGAGGCTTCAGAAAACTCCAAATGGCTTTTTCCGCTTAATCTCTCGATATTTTGGTTGGACTTGCTGTATTTTTGCTTGGTTGTCTAAAACAGCCATTTTTATATGTTTTTCATGTGATGTTCCCCCATTCGGAAGTGCTGACAAAATAGAAAGTTTTAAATAGTCTAAGTACAATTACATAAAGTAAAATAAACTTGAGGTATATAAAAAAATGAGTGAGACCGCCACCTTAACGACGCGTAACCATGTGCCGGGGAAGGCACGAAGAGATGAATGTCGATACATAAGGTTGGGGTGTTTTTTCAGGGATGAGGTTATAAACGAATTGCAAATATTGTCTTTAGCGGATAAAATAAAAACAGAAGAACTAAAAACTCTTTTATCCGAAGCAACGGGTCATGGATGATACCAATGAACGAAACTGATTATTCCGATAAGGGAAAATGGAAGAAGTTTGTAGAGGATTACATTATCCCACTAAGGGATTACACTGATGCTCTGGTGGAGTATTGGAACTATTTGAAGGAGGAAATTGACAGCGTCCCATTTAACGAGATCGAAAACGAAAAGGATGACAATTTTAAGACAATTCTACTCGGGGGTGTAAAAGAGAACGGAGATTATTCAGAGCGAAGTTTAGCGCTATTTTACCATAAGTTCTTTGGTGCTCGACTCAGCAATTTGCAAGAATACCTGATAAGTCAAAAGGAAGGTGTTACGTCTCAAGTTACTGGAGCTGTGGAAGAAAGCGAATTTATGAAATTTGTCAAGAATATCTCAGAAAAGACGAAAGCGATTGTCGGATCTGCATCGCAGAATGGTTTAATAGATGCTATTGATTCAGAAACGTCAAAAATAGATTTTGCTGAGTTTATAAAAGAGCCAGAAAAGGTTGCTGAGCTAATTAAAGATTTTTACAATAATGCCCTCAAGATCACAGTCAATTACAATCCGCATACGCTATTTTTGTGGACGATAAGGAAGATAACGAGAAGATATCTGGAGACGGCTTATCCAGAGTTGAGAGAGGAAGAGAAATTTGAGGCATTAAAGAGTTTTGTTGGATTGGAAAAGTATTTTGAGCCTGAAATAGAAGAGAAGACCGAGAATGATAAGAAGGTAAAGAGGGATTATACAATCTGGCATTTGCCTGAGAATTCGTTTGGCGGGCGGGTTTGCGGGTTGAATGAAGTCATTTGGGAATATTTAGGGAAAGAAGATTTCAGGAAGGATTTGGATTTTTTGTTTGAAAGGGTGATTGATCTAAGAGCTGATTTCATGGAAAGAGTGAAGAAAGCAATCAACGATTGCAAATTCCCGGAATATGTACGTATATCTGATAAACATAAAATGTATGTCCCCAGAAGTGGAGGAAGTTATGACTACCTTTCCACTTATATTTACACCATTTCGGGAATAATATTATCTTCTTTCAGATATTCCGGCTATTCAACGAGTGGAAATTATCATCATGGGGAGGAAGAATGTAGTATTAATCTACTCCAATTGTTTGACGATCTTTCACCTTTACTTTTCGCAGGTGTAATTAATCCTGCGGATTTGAGTATTCAAAGTAATAATTTACAAATATACAGATGACGAGAGGTGACGGAGTGGGAGTGATGACAAGTGAAGAGGAACTATTGGAAAGAGTAGTCAAAGAGAAATTGGGAGAGGGGAAAGCGAAATACGAGGTAAATGTAGGATTTGAAGGGAAGCGGATAGATTTGGTTTTTGAGAAAGAAAACGAAATCTGGCTGATTGAAGCAAAGAGAAGGTTAAACTTTGAGGCTTTGGGGCAGGTTCTTACTTATAAAAAGCTATACCAGCACGAAATATCACCTTCAAAGAATATCAAACTGGGAATAGTTTGCAAGGAGACAGATGTAGAAGTGGAAGAAGCTTGTAAAAGCGAAAGGATAGAGGTATTTGCTTTCCCTGAGAAAATTGGAGAAGTAACGGAAGAAGCTCCAATTTGTGGAGTCTGTGGAAGTCAGATGATTGAGGAAGGAGGAGAATATAAGTGTAAGACATGCGAATATTTCTTCGGGATGAGTAGCTTGGTTAAAAGGTGCAATAACTGCGGTAAATTCTATGGAACTTATCCTGCTGTTGAAGACGATGTTTTGTCTTTATGTCTAACTAAAGATAATATCAGAAATCATTGGCGAAAAGGTTTATGTCCCTGTTGTAGAAAGGAAGGATATGGGTACTACAATACAAAACAATCTCGACCTTATGGAACACTTGCTGAATTTATCAAATATGAATTGAGTAACAGAGAAGTAACTCCTTATCAACTTCAAACAATAGTTGAACTTCCTAAAGAATTCATTGATTACTGCTTAGGACGGGCGAAACCTTTCTTTGGAAAAGAAACTGTTGCTGAAAATAAGATGAGAAGGGGGGAG
>JAGGTG010000084.1 GCA_021163905.1 Candidatus Aerophobota bacterium | reverse complement strand
TTCTTGGCCTACGGAGAATCGTGAACTCAGAAGCATCCTTAATCCAATATTCCCTCGCGTATAGTAAAGGAACATTATTTTCATTATATGTAACCTGTTCAATCAACAACAGAGGAGCTCCAAGAGAAATTTTTAATTTTACAGAAAGTTTATTATCTGCAATGGTCGGAATTATCTTGGCTACGCTATAACCTACTTTCTGATTGTATTTTTCCTCAAGGAGTTCATAAAATGATCCTTCAAATTCCTCAAGTTTTTCTTCCTTGCCTAATATAGATTTTGAGATGATATTTATGGCATAAACTACCGGTTTCCCATTGGCTGTTCTCGTCCTTTCCACAATTATAATTGGAGTTCCTGTTTTTATTTCTAACTTTTCTGAAATATAAGAGTCTGCTTTTTCATACTTTATTTTAATATCCCTCGCTCCAGCTGTTGCTCCCATCGATTCTATTATCTCAGTTACGCTGAAATTACTTTCTAAAGGATTTTTCACTACTCGAGGCTTATTTACTACAAAAGTTCCAACACCGGGACGTCTGATAATAAACCCATCTTCTTCAAGGAGACGGTATGCCTCTCTCAGAACACCGCGACTTACACCTAATTTCCTTGCGAACTCTTCTTCGGTGGGAAGTTTAACATTAGGTAATAGTTCTTTTTTCTCAATTAACTCAACTATTTTGTCTCTCACTAAAAAAGACAGAGACTCATTTGATTTTTTAACTCTTATTTCATCCACTTAAATTTCACCTTAAATTTATGTCGTCTGTTCCATTCCAATTAAGTATAATATTAAATGTTTAACATTATATATTGTACACTTGCTTACTTAGTTGTCAAGTGTCCTTCCTCCAGTTTCGGGAAAAATCTTTGAAAGAAGCTAAAATCTCTTCAATTATGCCTTAAAAATGATTAAAAAACATCAAAAATGAAGATATTTAATTTTCAAGGTTATTAATTCCCGGAGGTGAAATTCATTAACCTTGCATTTTTTCACACCTTTCAACTTTTACAAAAATTCCACCAGATGTATTTTTTATCCCCCTTTTAGACCTCTTTTTAAAAATTTAAAGAAGAGCTTTCCACTTTTTTGGATAATTTTGAAAATCCAAGGATAGTGCCTCCCTCAGCTTTCCTATAGTTAACTTCTTTGGACAAACAGAAAACTTATATAAAATCCTTTGGGCAAATCTTACTATGCTATATTTAGCTTTATAAAGAAGAATAGTTAAGCTTATGAAAGCTAAGCTGCAAAGGAATAGGATTCTACTAATAGAGGTTTTTGCTCTCACCATAAAATCATCAAGACCAAATCCTCTTTTTAAGTACTCAAACATAACCTCTATGGACCATCTTGCCTCATAGATTTTTACAATCTGAACTACATTGTAGAGGGTATCTATGGGAAGAGTTGTGGCAACAATGAGAGGCTCTTTTTTCTTATCAAAAGGAATAACAATTACAAAATTTAAGATAGCTTTTTTGCTGGCATAGTAGGTTAACTCTGCTGGGAAGGCAAAAAGATTTCCTTTGATTTCAACATCTTTTAATTTTTTCTTTTTTCTTTCTTTCTCCTTCCAGGTGATCTCTCCAAGAGGGGGAAGTTCTTTTGCAATTTCAAGGACACTTTTTTCTTTATCTTTATCCTCTATTTTTCTTTCCCCAACATACCTTGCATTAACCTCCTTCATCCTAAAGGAAAAATCCTTTCCCTCACTTTTATACCTCCAACATAGTCTTTTACTTGCAACACCTCTATCTCCTACAAGGATAGGATCTTTTCCTAAAGTATCCTTTAAAAGCTTTGATGATTTTTCTATAACGTCCTCTATAATTTTATTTTGGCTTAAAAAGCCTTTTTCCTTGGGAAGAGAAAGACATCTTGCAAGAGGAAAGGCTTTTTTATCTTTTATGGCAAGGGCTGCCCATACATCAGTGTATCCTTTCTTTGGTCTTCCTTTTTTCTCCTCTGGTTTTACTAAGGAGATATACTCCATACCACATTTTCTTCCCCTTGATCTTTTGTAGTAAAAGGTAGGATCAACGATAAGAAGAGGTCTTTCAAAGAAAAGTTTTATCTTTTTAGACTTTTTAAGATCCTTTAGGGCTTTGCAAACTGCATTTTGAAAAAGCTTTTCCTCATCAAATTTTGCCTCCTTAAGAAGGTAGCTTAATCTATCCATATGTCTTTTGGCACATCCTTTTTTAATTTTTACCTCAAACTCACATATATCCTTTAGACGAGTTGTTCCCTTTACTATTATCCCTAAGATAAAATCCTTTATATTGCCTTGAGTGCGAGAGTCAACCTCATTTTTGACAGATTGAATAAAATCTTCTATTATAGAAAGTGCAGCTTTCCTTTTGTCTTCTTTTTGAAGTAGGGTCACGGGTTCTCTCATGTTTAAAACCTCCTAAAAAATTCATGAGATTTCTCTCCCCCGTGACCCTTTTTACCATATTTTTTTCTTTTTGTCATCTCCCTTAGTCCACTTTTACCAATTTTGGATTAATAAGATAAGCTCACCTTAAGAGATCCTAAAATTTTTCCCGAAACTGGAGAAC
>JAGGTG010000027.1 GCA_021163905.1 Candidatus Aerophobota bacterium | reverse complement strand
GGGGAAATGCGAAGCATTGCCCCCTCAATTAGCTTGACTTCTCCTTTTTATACAGGTATAATGCAGCTATGTTAAAAAGTGTATTTAGTTTTAAACTACTAAGCAGGGATATAGCAATAGATCTTGGAACAACAAATACCTTGATATACAAAAAAGGGGAGGGGATAGTTTTAAATGCACCATCGGCACTGGCAATTGATAAGAAAGATGGGAAGGTTCTGGGGATAGGTTTTGAAGCAAAGCAGATGCTTGGAAAAACTCCACAAAATATTCTTGCAATTCGTCCCCTGCAGGATGGAGTTATTGCTGATTTTGATACAACTCATAAGATGATTGAGTATTTTCTGCATAAGGTACAACCACGCAAAGCAGTAATTGGTCCGCGATTGGTAATAGGGGTTCCCTCTCAAGCTACTAAAGTTGAAAAAAGAGCACTTGTGGATATAGCAAAAGCAGTAGGGGCAAGGAAGGTTGCTCTTGTGGCAGAACCAGTTGCAGCAGTAATAGGAGCTGACCTTCCTATTTCTGAACCAGTGGGTAATATGATTGTTGATATAGGTGGTGGAACAAGTGAGGCAGCTATTACCTCTCTTAATGGAGTTGTGATAAGTAACTCTATTAGAATAGCTGGAGATGAAATGGATCAGATAATAATCCAGTATCTCAAGGAAAAGTATAATTTCTTTATAGGGGAACAGATGGCCGAGAGAATAAAAATAACTCTTGGGTATTTACCAATAAAAGAAGATAAAAAAAAGATGAAAATTAGGGGGAGAGATCTTAACACCGGATTTCCCACTGAGATAGAGCTAAGTTCTGAACAGATGAAAGAGATACTGGATCCTGTAGTTACTGCTATAGTAGACATGGTGGAGGCAACCTTGGAACAGTGCCCTCCTGAGCTTGCCGGTGATGTTATGGAAAATGGAATATATCTTACAGGAGGAGGATCCTGTCTTAAAGGATTGGACAGGTATATATCCAGCAGGATAAAACTTCCAGTTAAACTTGTCCCGGAGCCTCTTTTATCAGTGGTTCTTGGTCTGGGGAAACTTCTTGAGGATCATCGTCTCCTGTCGGCAGTTGAGGTAACTCCCAATACAATTTAAAAACCCGGGATAATGTTAAACTCAAAGTTAATTCTCGCAGCCTTTCTTTTAATAGTTTCCTTCATTTTAATGCTGTTTTCCTATTATGATCCTACCAGGATTATACAGATTAGAAAAAAGGGGTATTTTTTGGGAAGTTTTTTTTATAATGTATCCTCTGATTCTAAGCTATATCTAAGTGATCTTATTAAAAGCATAAGTGAGGCTCAAAAGATAAAAAAGGAAAATGAACTTCTCAGGAGGAGGTTAGATGAGTTAATCTTTAAGGAGAGAAGTTATTATAGAGAAATCCAGATTGCCAACCAGAGGTTAGAAAGACTGTTAAACTTTAAGGAAAAAACACCTTACAGATTAATTCCAACAAGAGTTGTTGCCTATTCTCTGGAGAGTTTTTTTAAAGAGATCTATATTAATAAAGGTAAAAAAGATGGAATTAAAGAGGGAATGAGTGTGGTTAATGCTGATGGATTGGTTGGAAAGGTGGTGGAGGTGTACTCAAATCAGTCTAAGGTAATGCTTATTATCGATAACAGAAGTAAAGTAGGGGTTAGAGTTCAAAGAACAAGAGATGTCGGGATACTTCAGGGGACAGGTAATCCCAATGAATGTAGGTTGCTTTATATTTTAACTAAATCAGAGCTTGAAAAAGGAGATAGTGTAATTACTTCAGGGCTTGGGGGACTTTTTCCCCCGGGAATACCGGTTGGATACATATCACATATAGAAAAAAATCCCAGTTATCTTTTTCAAAAGATAAAGGTAAAACCAGCTGTTGATTTTGGAAAACTGGAAGATCTATTTTTAATTGAAGGAAAAGAATGAAAAAATTCTTTATATTTCTGGTGCTACTTTTTCTTGTTTTAATTTTGCAACTTACACTTGCTGGATGGACGAGAAGAGTCTCTATAGATTTTTTCCTTGTTTTTGTTATTTACTGGAGTTATTCAACGAAAAAATTAAATGAGGCTGTTTTATCTGGATTTTTCAGTGGACTTTTAAAAGATATATTTTTCTTTCCCCTTCTTGGTATTAATGCCTTTTCTTTTGTTTTAGTAAGTTTTCTCGTAAATGAAATTGAAGGGAGGATATACCATCAAAATATTATCCTTTATCCTTTTTACCCTGGTGGTTGCTCTTGCATCTTTAATCCACAGTCTTGTAACCTCTATCTGGCTACAGGTATTTTCTTATCTTCCCTTTTACTCCACATTTAAAGCTTCCCTTTACCCTGCCATTATCTATAACTGCATACTTTGTTTTATTGTATTTTTAGTAAAAGAGGGGGCTTTAAAAAAATCTACCCTATAATTTTAGGAACCTTAAATAAGTTGTCTTTTCTATCAGGAGCATTGGAAAGAGCCTCATCTGGAGAAAGAGAAAAAGAGAGTTTATCCTCTCTAAAAACGTTTTTTAAAGGTAAAACATGTGAGGTGGGAGGAATGTTAGCAGTGTCCACTTCTCTTAATTTCTCAACATA
>JAGGTG010000121.1 GCA_021163905.1 Candidatus Aerophobota bacterium | reverse complement strand
AGTTTATTGTATAAACCTAATTTATTCATGTACCACATTAAAGGAACTAAAATAGCAATTATAGGTAACATTGGAAATACCAAAAGTGCACTTCCAAGTTTTTTTGCTCCAGGAAAACTAAACCTTGCAAGAGCGTATCCTCCCAGCAAAGATATGGGTAAAACAATTGCTATACTTCCCATCGTAACAAACAGGCTATTTTTAAAATAAAGGAAAAACTGATATTGAGATAAAATAGAGGCATAATGCGTCAGGACAATTTTATGGGGTATCCAGTTAGAATCGAAACGTGGAGCTAAAGAAGTCCTTATTCCCCAGTAAAAAGGAAATAGCACAAAAGTAGAAATAGCAATAAATCCAACCCAGCTTAAAAATGTCTTTACTCTCATTATTTACTCTTTCCCTAAAAATGTTAAATAAAGTCCCATAAATACAACACTTATTAAAAGTAAAAATACACCAATGGTTGCACCTGTACTTAAATTGAAATTAATAAATGAATCTTTAAACAACCTGACAGCCATTACCTCTGTACTGTAGCCTGGACCTCCACCAGTTAAAGCATATACAGTTTCAGCATCCTGCAGGGTCCACATTGTTATTATTAAAAGTGAAAGAGCAAGATGAATTTTTGTTAAGGGAAAGGTCAAGTAGCGAAATCTTTTCCAACCACTTGCCCCATCTACCTTTGCCGCCTCGTAGATTTCATTGGGAATGCTGGCAATTCCGGCAGATAAAAATAACATAACAAAGGGGAAAGATCTCCACCAGCTGTGAACTATTATAATAAGCTTGGATAAAACAGGATCTGCAAGGATAATGTAGTGTTTACCTGTTAATTTATTTAACAGAATTGTCAAAGGTCCAGAAGTTGGATCTGCCATTGCTCTAAAAAGTACAGCAGTAACTACTGGAGCAGCAATAAATGGAAGAAGAAAGATGGCTCTAAAAAAAGGGACACCTCGTAGCTTACTAGTAACTAATAAAGCTGCTCCATAGGCAAGAGGAATTGTTAAAGTAACATTTCCCACTACATAAAGTAAGGATAATTTAAGGTTATTGATAAATCTACTTTCTCCAAGCAGCACCTGGTAATTATGAAACCCCACAAATTTAACTGTCCCGTTTAAAAAGATCTTTTGAAAACTCATATAAATTCCAAACAAAAGAGGTATAGCTAAAAAAACAAGTAAAAATAAAAAGGTGGGAAGAAGAAATGAATAGGGAAGCTTATACTTCCCTAAAGAGTATAAGCTTCCCCTTTTAACCATTTTTCCACTGTTTCCTGCAGAATTTCTATTCAAAGTTACTCTCCAGCGTAACTTGCATTATACTCATCCTGTGCTTTCCTCAGTGTTGTCTCAACTGGACTCTTCTTTACCACTATATCCTCCAGTGCTGCTGCCACTGTATCTGCCAGTTCTCCATAGTGAGCTGTAGGAGGCATTGCCCTGCCGTGTTTTGCAGCAAACAGCCACTTTTTGTAAAAAGGTGTACTGAACTCAGGACGATCCCAGATGGTTAGACGGGCTGGAAGACCAGCATCGGGATATTTGTAGAGATACTTTGCCTGGGTCAGAAAACTTACGAACTTAAATGCCTCAGCAGGATGCTTGGACAGTTTGTGTATTGAAAGACACCAGGCGTTGGTAAACTGTGCATGGGGTTTGGTGGGGACAGGAAATACATCGGCAAGAATGGTCTTACCCTGTGAGGTAGCCGGGAAAATCCCTTTTACAAACCCCTTGCTTTCCAGAGCTCCAATCCAGTAACTTCCAAACCCATCGGCCATGGCAAGTTTACCATTTAAGAAACTGTGGAGTATCACATCATCGTAAGTTCCACTTACTGCCCATTTTGGAGTAACTTTGTATTTATATATGAGATCATAGAGGAACTTTGCTGCTTTAACTCCTTCCTCTGAAGCAAAAGTTGCTTTCTTTGTGGCAGGATCCCATATCTTTCCGCCATAGTGCCAGATATATGGAGCAAAATAAAGTTCCATCGTTGCACGGGAGGGACCAAGATACATTCCCAATCCCCAGATGTCAGGAATTCCATCTCCATTGGTATCTTGAGTAAGTTTTTTTGCATCCTCTATTAGCTCATCTACATTTGCAGGAGTCTTGTAAATCCCCGCTGCTGCAAACATATCCTTTCTATAAACTATTGTTCTGGTATGAACTCCCAGAGGAATCCCAAGGGGAAAACATTTCTTCCATACAGGGCTCCAGTTAAAATCCTGTTCCTTTTCCTTAATCCATCCCTTTTTCACAAAAGATGAAAGATCCAAGAAATCCCCAACAAGGGCATGCTTTGGCATATATTGAGGTGAAGACCAGAACACATCATGGGAAATTCCTGCTCTGTAATGCATCATAGATTTTACATCCAGCTCATCCCACTTAAACCACTCCAGCTGTACTTTAATGTTTGGATAAGCTTTTTCAAAATCCTTAATAACACCCTGGAGCCACTCATAATTTAATCGATGTGATGGGCCCACTGTAGGATCATAAAAATGAGCTACCTTTATGGTGACTGGCTGTGCAGGAAAAGCTGCTGTGGTAAATCCTGCTACCACAACAAAGCTTACCAGT
>JAGGTG010000101.1 GCA_021163905.1 Candidatus Aerophobota bacterium | reverse complement strand
TTTTTGCAAGTCCAATCCCTCCTTCCTCTGCCATTTTATGGGCAAGAGCGGTATACCACTGCTCTTCATAAATCTCCTGGGTTAAGCCCTCCTCCATTAAACCGGATTTTGGTATTGTTTTTCTCATTTGCTGTAAAAGATAGTTTAAAAAAATCGCCTCAAATTCAGAGCAAACTTTTCTTAGATCTTTACCCCTCAAGTTTGCACTTGAAATAATAGGATCAGAGAAAATAAGGAGAGAAGCGCTATCCTGAGTTATAGTTGAAGTATTTAAGCTAAACATATTTTTCTCCTATTTTTTCTACATTATTATAAGCTCTGCTTGAAGAGCTCCTGCTTCTTTTAATGCCTGGAAAATAGCAATTATATCTCTTGGAGTTACCCCCAGAGCATTTAAAGACCTAACAAGTTCCTCCACAGTTGTTCCTTGCAAAATGGCAACTCTGCCTTTTTGCTCTTCAACTTTTATCTCCTTTTCCTCTTTGGTTACTGTTTTTCCCTGGGATAAAGGAGGAGGTTGAGATATAACAGGGGTAGATTTTATACTTACAAAAAGACCACCATGAGCCACTGCTACAGGGAAAATCCTTACCTTACTACCCACAACTATAGTTCCAGTTCTCTCGTTAATTACAACTCTTGCAACTGTTTCTGGAGTAACTGATAGGTTTTGAATTTGAGATATAAATTCTACCACCTTTTGATTTTGATATTTCTCCGGAACTTCAACTTTGATTGTGCTTGCATCTACAGCTTTTGCCGCATTAGCTGACAAATAGCTATTTATAACCTCACAGATATGGGTAGCTGTGGTAAAATCGGGTTGGGAGAGAACAAAGGTCAGCTCCTTTTGAGAGATACTGGATGGAGAAGGTGAATTTTTTACTATTCCTCCATTGGGAATACGTCCAACTGTAGGGTGATTTTTACGGGAAGATGTACCACCACCGGCCTCTACATTAAACCCGCCTATGGAAACAGGTCCCTGGGCAACAACATACAACTTTCCGTCTATTCCCTGCAAAGGGGTAAGAAGTAATGTTCCTCCTTCCAAACTGGTAGCATTACCTATGGAGGATACTGTTACATCTACTCTGCTTCCAGGTTTATTAAAAGTGGAAAGAGTGCAGGTAACCATTACTGCAGCACAGTTTTTCACACGCAGATCCTTTGGATCTACAGTAATTCCCATCTTTTGAAGCATATTAGCTATTGACTGAACTGTAAATATAGCACCTGTTTTATCACCTGTGCCATTTAGACCCACAACAAGGCCATATCCAAATAGCTGCATTTCTTTTATACTCTGAAGTTTTGTTATATCTTTTACTCTAACTTTCACCTGAGCTAATGAGCCAAAGGATATAAAAGAAACCAAAGCCACAAATACCAGTAGCAATAAAATAACTTTTCTCATCTTCTCCCCCTTTTTAAAATATCCTCAGCCAATGAAATAGCCGTGAAAGAATTCCCGGCCGTTGGGCCTCATTTATAGCACCCATCCCTTCGTATTTTATTTTGGCCTGGGCTATGTTCATTGAATAAACCGTGTTATTCCTCCCTATATCATCAGGACGGACAATTCCCTCAATATAGATTATCTGTTTTTCCTGATTAACCTCTATTTCTCTTTTTCCCTTTATCCTCAGGTTTCCATTTGGAAGGACTTCCACAACCTCAGCGGTAATCTTTGCCGATAAACTTCCCCTGTGTTGAGTGGAACCTGATCCATCATAACTACTCGAATATTCCCATCCTGTTTCAGGCAACTCGGTCTGGGGAAGGGTAAATTTGGTTGATAATTTATCCCCCTTACCAAAATCAGTCTTGGCAGTTTGAGAAGCTGTGGAGAACTCAGAAATTATGATAGTAACGGTATCTCCTACCCTACAGGCTTTTGGCGTGGTAAAAAGAGAGGTAATTTTTTCTGCCTGGACAGGAAAGATCCAGTTTAAAAGGATAATTAATGTCCCTATCATGATAAAGTAGGGGCTAATTGGTAAGTTTTTCATTTTATCCTCCCTATTTTTAAGGAACTATCTTCACTGTAAAGGAATCAATAACTTCTCCTTCGAGGATTTTAAAAGAAGTGGTATTTAAAACTCTTATCTTATCTCCCTTTCTGCCTGAGTTGAGGGCTTTTCCCCTGGTGATAATTTTTATATTTTTATCCTCTACAATCAGGTTAACAAGATTCCCCTGTCTGATAACAAGATTATCCTCAACTCCAGCTGAGGGAGAATAGTTTTTTCTGGAAAGACTTAAGTCTTGATCCTCCCTTAAAACCACAATTTCATTTTTCCCTTTAATTAAAACCTGTCCCGGGTATAATCCATTTTGATAAAGACGCACCATAATGTAGTCCTTGTTTAACCTGCGAGATTTTCCGGGAAGAGGAGAAGCTCCTATTTTTATCCTGTAAAGTTTATTCTTTAATTTTTTCTCCGCTTTGATATCTTTAACAATCTCTCCAAGATATATGCAGTTTCCCTTAACTTTTACCTTATCTTTCAAAGTTATTATTATTTTTACTATGTTCCTGGAGTTAATTTGAACAGGGTAAGCCGAAAAACTTAAGCCCAGCAGGAAAGATAGTATAATTATTAAAATAAACCCACCT
>JAGGTG010000245.1 GCA_021163905.1 Candidatus Aerophobota bacterium | reverse complement strand
CTTCTTCATCACTTATCTCACTACTTCTATACTCAATACAATATCTCAGTTTTTTCTTCATTCATGGCATTTTTATCTCCTATGCTATCTAAGGCACTGATGCAATATAAAAATTACGCCGCAGTTCAGGTAGTGATATTTCTCTTTTATCCGTGTATCCATCCTTATGTATCCTTGAAGCCCCACAATAAGGGCATCTCACCCCGTCTGCCACCTTAGCTTCCTCAAACACTCAAGCCAACTCTCTCTATTCGGCAGAAATACTTCTTTAACTATACTTGGTTCAATTATACTTTTATCTCACGGTTCGCTTATTTTTAAAGAGTTTTTCGGGTATTTTATCAATCTGGTATACTCTATTCGTCTCTGCAAGCCTGCTTCCGCTAAGCTCCACATGATTTTAAAACCTGCCATAATTTGAGCGAACTATGAGTAGTGAGTCTTGATAACGATTTTCAGAAAAAGGGAGTTTTAATCGAGAATGAGATAGGTATAAAATTGCTTCAAGATAACTTACAATAGTGTCTTTTCCCATATTTGCATAAACATTTGGCAGTGTTTCCGTTCCCAATCCTCTCTACCCCTCTTTATATAATTCAATATCTGTTCCTATGTTCCTATCAAGGCATTTCTCTAAAAGGAAGTTTTTTTAGTGAGATTTTCAAATCTTCTAAATCTTTATTTGACATTATCTCAGAAGCATATTTGATAAATACATTAATAACCTCTTCGATAGATGCACCAATGAACATATGAAGCCCTCCTGATGGTTTATGTATATGTATTGGCCACCTACCACTGCCATCTTTTTCAGAATGTGAATTATCCACCCTTAAAACGTCCTTTTTACCATTTTCGGTTAGTTCTAATAATTGTATTCTTATTTTTCTTCCAAATTGTTTGGATGGTATGTTAGGGGAAAGGAAATATCTTAACTCGTATCTTTCGTTGATTTTAATAGTATCTTTCGTACGATTTCTAGACTCCGCCGTAGTCATTTTCTTCCCTCTACTTTCGCTTCTGACATTTTCTTCTCAGCACCAAATAAGCCACCGCTAATAAGCTACCGATTGCGAAAGCTGTTCCAAACCCGGGTGTTTTTATATCTTCTTTTGTTTGCACATTTGGATCGTAAGGTGCGTAATCGTATTCATCAGGCACTCCGTCACCATCTGAATCTTTTTCCGCTTGGGATGTTGGGCTTGGCGTTACTTCCAGTGTTGGTGTTGGAGAAGAACCTATCCCTTTTTCTAATACCTCACGTGCTTTCTTCATATGCCTTGTAGCGCTTTCCATATAAGGTTTACACATTTCCATGTAATCTGCGCAGTCTTCTAAATCCCCAGAAAAATAGGAATCCGCTGCTTTCATTAAATAATACGCTGCCCATTTTTTATCTTCCAAAGCCGATTTTCTTTCCTTTTTTGATTCACTCAAGGGTGTACCAGGTGTTACTTCAAAAGAATCTATTTCATCTAAAACATCCGAAAGGAAATCGTACTCCGCATCTGCATATATTTTTATACTAACCCAATCATTGTCTTCCAACGCATCCACTTGTTTTTCACCATAATATAATAACTTTTTATCTACTTCAGCTGACCACTCCAAATATTCCGAATCCTGGTATTTCTTTGCGCTTACTGTTACAGAGAATGTCGCCATAGAAGCTATACACAGGACTACGCAGATGTATACAAATGCTTTTATTTTTCTCATTTTTAACTCCCCATTTTAATGACACATTGATCTAATCGATGATGGGGTGCATTACCCAGTTTTTATGAGGGAAAATCAACATAAAAGCTTTTCGATTTTTGCTTTATGTTATCTATTTGGACAAGAATTAGTAGCAGAATAATTTCTTTTCTATTTAAGGAGTACAAAATAGAAAAACAAGACATAGCTCACGCTAATAACGGGTGAAACAATGCCCATTCCCTCTTTTACCGGCGCATCACTTTTCTAAAATCTTAGTTGTCCTTTTTGCAAAACTCGGTGCATAAACCCTTACAGGGCTTTTCGGAATCAACGGGGCAGAGCCCCACATGGTTTGCCTTTTCCACGTACCACCACGCTCCTGACCGTTTCATTCGATTCCACCACTGTCAATCAGATATTCCCCCTTTTTCACCTGTTTTATAGTTCTTTCATCCCTTTCCGGTATCAGCCCCGCCTCCTTCACCTTTCTCAGGCGCTCTTTCAACTCCTCACTGCTCTGGACTTGGTGCAGCAAAGCACGCGCTCGATTCTGGCATAAATTTTCTTCCGATGGATGATTGAAACTGGATTTAGCAAGAGATTATTTTGAGTCTTTTTATCCTCTCTAAAAAATGGGTAATGTACCCTGTTAATCCTGATAGATGAGAAAGGTTTCTTTCACACCAAATTTCTTAACAAATGTCTATAATACTTATCATTTAATTAAAAAATCGATTTAATATGATCTTTTTATTTAGGTATTAATAAACTCAAAGCATCCCGAAGTCAATTGCGTATGATGTTCCTAGCATAAAAGAAGTTTTTGTGAAAACAAATTTTAGGGGGAGGAAACTAAAAATAATAGATATTTCGGCGATGTACGGAACTCTTCGAAACTTCGTTGCTCACTCTTGGCGATACCTAGAGGAAAAGGGTTGGATATGTTGTATCTTCACCCTTCCAGCCTCACCATGCTCACACCGTCCACATCCTCACTCACTTTCAGCACATACTCCATATAATCCTTCACATCCTCTATATGCGTAATAAGTAGAATCTGCCTGA
>JAGGTG010000264.1 GCA_021163905.1 Candidatus Aerophobota bacterium | reverse complement strand
GGTCTATTGGGTCATTGAGTCATTGAGTCCATTTCGTCCTTCTCGTCTATTTCGTCTGTTTCGTCTGTCTGGTCTGTTTCGTCGGTTTGGATTTAAATAAACAACTGTCCCAATTCAGATGCACTGAAATTGACAAAGATAGGGTATTTTGCTAATAATATTGAACTAAAGGAGGCCTGTTATGTCTGATGAGTTACTGGTAAATGGAAAAAAATTAAAAGAAAAAATTGAAGAATTAGGAGAGTTTCTTTGAAATAAAGAAAATTGATAAAAAAATTCAGGATCTGGAAAAAAAACTCTCAAGTCCCGATTTCTGGCAAAAAGATCAGCAGATAAAGATGCTTCAGGAGTTAAATTCTTTAAGGGAGAGAAAAAAAGAATGGGAAAAAACCTATTCTCTTTATCAGGAGGTTCTAACTTTAAAAGAGCTTCTTGATGAGGAAAAGGATCCGGAACTTGAAAAGGAGCTTAGAAAAAAAGAATCCATCCTTAAAGAAAAATTAGATACTCTAAGCATTCAATCCCTCCTGCAGGGAAAATACGATGCAGCAAATGCCATTTTATCAATTCATCCAGGCGCAGGGGGGACAGATTCATGTGATTGGGCAAGCATTTTACTTAGAATGTATATAAACTGGGCCGAAGCTAAGGGATATAAAACAAGGTTAGTTGATTGGGTACCTGGAGAAGAGGCTGGAATTAAAAGTGCAACTTTGCTAATTGAGGGAAAATTTGCCTATGGCTATCTCAAGGAAGAGGTTGGTATTCACAGATTGGTCAGGATTTCACCCTTTGATGCATCCCACCGCCGTCATACATCTTTTGCAGCCGTGGATGTTATTCCTGAAACCGAGGAAGAGGAAATAGAAATAAGAGAAGAGGATTTAAAAATAGAAACTTTCCGGGCAAGTGGTCCTGGAGGCCAGCATGTTAATGTTACAGACTCAGCGGTGAGAATTACCCATATTCCAACAGGAATTATTGTCCAGTGTCAGGATCAAAGATCCCAGCATAAAAATAAAGCCATGGCTTTAAGGATTTTGAAATCACGCCTTTACAATTTCAAGGAGATGGAAAAGAGGAAAGAAATTAAAAAAAGATATGAAGAAAAGGCAAGAATTGAATGGGGTAACCAGGTAAGATCCTATGTATTTCATCCTTATAAACTGGTTAAGGATCATCGAACCGGACTTGAAACATCGAATGTGGAGGCTGTGTTAAATGGAGAAATTGACCAGTTTATAAGCTTATCTTTAAAACAACAATTAAAATCAGTATCCAGGGAGGAATAAGATGGGGGGGTACTATGTAGGAAGGGAGCGCAAGGCAAGAAGAGCCTATGGATTTGATGAGGTAGCTCTTGTTCCTGGGGATAAAACAATTGATCCCCAGGATATTGATATTAGCTGGAAAATAGGTGATCTTTCTTTTAAAATACCTATATTAGCTGCAGCAATGGATGGGGTGGTAGATGTTAATTTTGCAATTCAAATGGGAAAATTAGGAGGACTGGCTGTCTTAAATCTGGGGGGTATTCAAACCCGTTATGAGGATCCTTACAGGGTAATTGAAGAAATAGTTCATTCCTCATCAAAGGAAGCTGTTGAAATACTTCAGAAAATCTACAGGGAACCCATTAAAGAAGAGTTAATTGAAAAAAGGATAAAGGAGATAAAAAAGGCAAAAGTTCCGGTGGCTGTTTCCTGTATACCTCAACAGGCGAAAAAATTTGGACCAATTGCTCAGGAAGCTGGAGCTGATATATTTGTGGTTCAGGCCACTGTTGTTACAGCAAAATACGTTTCTTCAAGTAAGGAAGCACTTGATTTAAAAAGCTTCTGCCAGCAAATGTCCATTCCTGTAATTGCCGGAAACTGTGTTACCTATAAGGCTGCCTATGAGCTTATGGAAACAGGAATAGAGGCACTGCTGGTGGGAGTTGGACCTGGCGCAGCCTGTACAACGAGAGAGGTTCTGGGAGTAGGTGTCCCTCAGGTTACAGCTACAATGGATGCAGCAGCGGCTCGAGATGATTATTTAAAATCATCCGGACGTTATGTATCTATAATAACTGATGGAGGTATGATAACAGGAGGAGATATATGTAAAGCCCTTGCCTCCGGGGCAGATGCGGTTATGATTGGATCGGCATTTGCCCGTGCAAAGGAAGCTCCGGGAAAAGGATACCACTGGGGAATGGCTACGTCCGATGAAAACCTGCCAAGAGGAGCAAGGGTACGGGTTGGTACCACCGGAACTTTAAAGGAGATTCTTTATGGCCCGGCAAGACTGGATGATGGTTCTCAAAACCTGGCCTGGGCAATAAAAACCAGCATGAGTTACTGCGGGGTATCCACAATAAAGCAGATGCATAACGTAGAGATGGTAATAGCTCCTGCCATTAAAAGTGAAGGAAAGTTTTTTCAGGACGTTCAGCGGATAGCAAAAATAAGGTAAAAATTTTCAGGCAACTTCAACTTTACCAGATTTAAGGCAGGATGTACAAACATAAACTCTCATTAAACTACCATTTATCTTAACTCTCTTTCTCTGGAGGTTTGGTAGCCATCTTCTCTTTGTTCTGCGTCCAGACTTACTTACCCTGTGACCAACAGCCGGGCCTTTTCCACATATATAACACCTTCGAGCCATCGAATGCTCCTTTACTGGTTCTTTGTTTTATTAAAAAATAGCATAATTTTACCAAATGGCAAGAGGGCGCGCTCTGAAGTTGGGACACTTTTTAGAAGGTCCTTAAAAAATAACCTCCCTTGGAGTAT